>JAYTHT010000057.1:0-6679 GCA_043732365.1 Novosphingobium sp.
GTGGTGTTGCGCCCGGCATTGCCGCCACCGATCCAGCTGCGTTCGACCACCGCCACATTGGTAATGCCATGCACTTTGGCCAGGTAATATGCCGCTGCCAGTCCATGCCCGCCGCCGCCGACAATCACGATGTCGTACCCGTCACCCACACTTGAGTTTTTGGGCGATGCGTCGCGCCATGCCGGGGTCCAGCCCCGGTGGCGTTGCAGCGCCTGACGCGCCAGTTGCAGGATCGAATAGCGCATCACGGGCCTTTCGCGCTGGCCAGGAAAAATCTTCGTTTATAAAGCATATGCAGGTTGCGTCGTCCGCGCTTGTCCATTTATGATATTGGCATGTCCGAAAAAGACATAGACCGCGATTTGTCGCTCCCCAGCCGCCCCCCCATACGGCTGGGCTTGCTGTTGATCCCCGGCTTTGCGCTGATGGGGTACGCCGCGCTGGTCGAGGCATTTCGCGCCGCGAACACGTTGTCGGGTAGGACGCTGTACGAATGGGTGCACGTCTCGCCCGACGGCCATGCGGTCGAGGCCA
The DNA here is from genome assembly GCA_043732365.1 of Novosphingobium sp. Classification (GTDB taxonomy): domain Bacteria; phylum Pseudomonadota; class Alphaproteobacteria; order Sphingomonadales; family Sphingomonadaceae; genus Novosphingobium. Next base: position 535 of record JAYTHT010000057.1, read on the forward strand.
CGAATGGCGCGCGCATTCTGGCAGATGCGCGTGTTGGCGACAAAATCGCCTGCCGGGTGCTGTTCGTATTTGCCGGTGGCGATCCGCGTCGCTTTCACGATCCTGCCACATATCGCTGGCTGCGGCAGCTGGCGCGCGGTGATTGCGCGATCGCGGGCGTGTCGGGCGGACCTTATGTGATGGCGCGCGCGGGGCTGTTGGCCGGGCGACGCGCCACGATCCATTGGGAACACCGCCCCTTGTTTGCGCAGGAATTTCCTGATGTGGCGCTGGAACGCGGGCTGTATGTGATCGACGGCCCGGTGATTACGTGCGCCGGTGGTACGGCGGGGCTCGACCTGGCGCTGGCGCTGATCGCGCGCGACCATGGCGAGGCGCTGGCCCAGCGGGTCGGTGAATGGTTCATCCGCACTGCTCCGCGCGATGCCGCCGGGCCGCAACGGTTAAGCCCGGGCGAACGCCACGGCACCACCAACCACATCGTCTTGCAGGCGCTGGCGCTGATCGAGGCGGTACTCGACCGCCCGATTTCGCGCGATACGATCGCCAGCGCATGCGGACGGTCGTTGCGCCAGATCGAACGCCTGTTCCACGAACACCTGGGCCAGAGCATGACCGAAACCGCGCTGGGGTTGCGGCTGGACAGCGCGGCGCACCGCTTGCGCACAACGGATGCGGCGATCACGCAAATCGCGCTCGACTGCGGGTTTGTCAGCGCGGCGCACTTTTCGCGGCGCATCCGTCAGCGGTTTGGCGTGCCGCCGTCCGCTTTGCGCAAAGGCTGATGGTCGAGTGGCTATGCCGAGGTGATGAACAGATCCTTGCTCTCGGTCTCATCGCAGTGCCCAGCCCGGTTGCGCCGATCGCCATCGCCAGCAAGCGCGCAAGAATGTCGGATTCGGGCAACAAGGCCAACGTGGACCGGGCCGCAATCGCGGTGGCGGCGGACCAGCACGTACCGCCGATCCGGCACGCGGCGGAAATCCGCGCGGTGATCCGCGCGATGCGCCAGGTTTTACAGATCGCTGGATCGTTTATTCATTGCCCTTTGCGGGTCCGCGCCAGACGTGACCATTACGGGACCAATGGCTGGATACCGGTTTGGTGCGTTACCGCAGCGGCCAGCATGCGCGCAGGGCAATCTTTTTGCTCCGCTATGACAACGGCTTTGGACCCCAAATGCCAGACCCTGCATTGTTCCATCGACGGCAAACAGATCGCCAACGGGGGGGCAAACAGGATATGGGCGATAAACGGGTCGATCGGCCGGGTGAACCTGACGATACCGGCGAAAAGGCTGTCGGTGTGGCCAACCCGGCCGGTAACTGGTCTGATGGTTCGGCCGGTGCGTGGGCAATGCCGCTATCGCAATGGAAAACGGTGGTGCTGGAAACCTGGCGCAAGGCGGGTGACGATCACATCGGGCTGATTGCGGCGGGCGTCGCGTTTTACGGGTTCCTGGCATTTGTGCCGCTGCTGGCGGCGATCGTGCTGATTTACGGCCTGCTCGCCGATCCGGTGACCGTGGTCCATGACATGGTACGGATGACCTCGATCATGCCGCCCGCCGCCGCCCACCTGATCGGCGATCAGCTGATGGAACTGGTCCAGACTTCCGCTGGCAAAAAGGGACTGGGCGTGGTCAGCGCATTGGCAATCGCGCTGTTTGGCACGGGAAATTGTGCAGGTTCGCTGGTAACCGCGCTGAATGTCGCGTGCGAAGTCAAGGAAACACGCGGGTTTTTCGCGTTGTACGCGCTGGCCATGGCGATCGCCACCACGGCGGTGGTGACCGCGATCGGCGCGCTGATCCTGATCGCCGCGCTGGTTCAGTTGGAACACCTGCTGCCCGGTGCGCCGCCGGTGCTGCTCACTGTCAGCAAACTGGTGTCCTATGTCGTGCTGGGTCTGGCGGGTGCGGCGGTGGCGACCACGCTGTATCGGTATGGCCCCTCGCGCGATCGGAAAAGCCACGACGATCCCCAGAATTTGCCCGAGACTTCGCGATGGGTATGGTTCACCCCCGGGTCGGTATTCACCGCGGTATCATGGCTGCTGCTGACATTGGGTTTTGGCACTTATGCGGCCGAAATCGGCCATTACAACGCCACGTATGGTTCGCTTAGCGCGGTGATCATGATGCTGACGTGGCTTTATCTGTCGAGCTATGTCCTGCTGTTTGGCGCAGAGCTGAATGCCGAATTGGCGCGCAAGGCCTAATTGGCGGCAGGCGCTGGTCACGCTTGCCGCCGGATCTTGGTCAAAGCGTATCGACGAGCACGATTTCGGAATCTTCGATCGCCGTGATCGAGACCGTGTCTTCGTCGGCGATGGCCAGTCCGTCGCGGGCATTGGCCTCAACGCCGTTTACCCGCACCCGTCCGGTGGCCGGGACGAGATAGCCCTTGCGCTCTGTGCCCAGCGAATACTCGACCGTTTCGCCCGCGCGGATCGTGCCTGCAACCAGTCGCGCGGTGGTCCGGATCGGCAATGCGTCGGCATCATCGGCGTAACCGCTGGCCAAAACCACCAGTTGCCCCGAACGATCGCCCTTGGGGAATTCGCGCGCGCCCCAGCTTGGTGCTTCGCCCTGACGCGTCGGCATGATCCAGATCTGGAACAGCGTCGTCGCTTCGTCTTCGACATTGTATTCGGCATGGGTGATGCCGGTGCCCGCGCTCATCACCTGGACGTCGCCCGCTGCCGTGCGGCCCTGGTTGCCCAGGCTGTCGCGGTGGGTGATTGCCCCGGTGCGGACATACGTGATGATTTCCATGTCGCGGTGGGGATGCGCGGGAAACCCGCTTTTGGGCCCGATCGTGTCATCATTCCACACGCGCAGATTACCCCAGTTCATCCGCGCCCGGTCTTGGTAATCGGCGAATGAAAAATGGTGGCGCGCATCGAGCCAACCGTGGTTGGCATGGCCGATCCCGCCAAACGGACGCAATTCGATCATCGCTGGTCTCCAAAGGCCGCCCCACCTGATTGAGCGGCTGTTGCAGGATATCTAAAGCTTGCCAGCGCAGAAGAAATGGCAATGATGGAAAAGCATCGATGAAAGAAACGCCATAATGTCTCTGCCGGACTTGCCATAATGGCTCTGCCAGACTTGGAAGCCTGGGCGATTTTCGCCAAAGTCGTCGATACCGGTTCGTTTACGGCCGCTGCCGCCGCGCTGGGACTGTCGAACCCGACTGTATCCAAAGCGGTGACCCGGCTGGAGATGCGGCTGGGCGTGCCGTTGTTGCACCGCACTTCGCGCCGTCTGGCGCTGACAGAAAGCGGGCGCGGTGTGTTGGAACGCGCGCGGCGGATCCTGGCCGATGGCGAAGCCGCCGAGACCCAGGCCGGAGCGGAGGGCGGTGCGCCGCGCGGAACCGTGCGGCTGGCCGTGCCGATGAGCTTTGGCCTACGCCATGTTGCGCCGGTCTTGCCCGAATTCCTGATGGCGTATCCACATATCAATGTGGAACTCGATTTGTCTGACGCGCTGATCGATGTGGTGGGCGGCGGGCAGGACGTGGTGTTGCGCATCGCCGGGCTGGAGGACAGCAGTTTGCGCGCGCGCCGGCTGTGCACGGTGCGCCGGTTGCTGGTGGCGGCGCCGGATTACCTGGCGGCGCAAGGCATCCCGACCCATCCGCGCGACCTGTCCGGGCATGCGGGGTTGTTGTACACCAATCTCGATATGCCCGGGTCCTGGCGGTTTACCCATCGCGAGCAGGGCCACTATGTCGTGGCCGTGACCGGTCGGCTGGGCGCCAACAACGCCGATGCGCTGACCCCCGCATTGCTTTCCGGGCTGGGCATTGCGGTGCTGCCCGATTTCATGATCTGGGACCTGATCGCGTCGGGCGCATTGGTCGAGGTGCTGCCCGATTGGCACATTTCCGATATCGCGCTGCATCTGGTCACACCGCCCGGTACATTGCGTCCCGCGCGGGTGCAGTTGCTGATCGATTTCCTGGTCAGGCGCCTGTCAGGTGCGGCCTGGGCGCATAGCGAATAAGGCGCAGGTTGTCCCGCGCGCTCTGCCAAATGGGGGTCAGCAGCAGACCGGTGCGCGGCGCAGATTGACGACATGTGCGCTGGCCAACAGCGCCACGCCGCTGATCGTCAGGATCGCTTCGCCAACGCCATGGTCCGAAAGGATCGCGGCGGCCATCAACAGCAGCCCGCAACAGCCCAGCGCCAGCGGCAGGCGATGGCCCTGGCGCAAGGCATTGGCGCCAATCGTCACCACGCCGATCGTCACCGCCAGGACCAGCCCGATGCGATGCACCGCCGGATTGAGCAAAAGCCCGCCACCCAGCCCGAGCACGCCGATCAGGACCAGCCCGGCCAGGCAATGGACCATGCACAGCCCCGACAAGATGATGCCAAAGCGATCGAGCAAGCGACGATGGTGCAGGGCGGGGGTTGGGGACGATTCGAGCATGCGCACTCTATATGTGATAATGTATCATTGCACAAGTTTGCGTTGTGCCTGAACCGAACCGCCCGTCATGGCCCCTTGCGCATTGGCCAATCCCGGCTCAGATCGGCGCGATGATGTCCCAGACCTTAAAAAGCCCTTCCCAAGACGGCCTGATCCTGGCCCGCTGGCTGGCACTCGTCGCTGTGCTGATCATCGCAATCGTGGTCGTCGGCGGGATCACCCGCCTGACCGAATCTGGCGTGTCGATCACGCAATGGAATGTCATTTCAGGCACCCTGCCCCCGCTGGGCGAGGCTGCGTGGCAGACCGAATTCTCCAAATATCAGCAGACCCCGCAATACATTCTGGTCAATGGCCCGGCGGGGATGACGCTGGGCACATACAAAGTGATCTTTTTTTGGGAATGGGTCCATCGCCTGCTGGCGCGCGGTATCGTGCTGGTGTTTGCGCTGCCGCTGGTGTGGTTCTGGGCGCGCCGGATGATCCCTGCCGGGTACAAACCGCGCCTGATCGCTTTGCTGGCTCTGCTCGGGCTGCAAGGCGCGGCCGGGTGGTGGATGGTCAAATCGGGCATCTCGGTCGATGTCAAAGTCAGCCATTTTCGCCTGGCCACGCATCTGCTGCTCGCGCTGATTTCGCTGGCCGGGATGGTGTGGACCGCGCTCGATCTCGTTGCCGCCCGATCATCTGCCAAGGTACCGACCCAGCCACCTGCGCGGTTGCGCCCGATCGCCATCGTCACGCTTGGCGCGCTGGTGATCCAGTTGATACTGGGCGCGTGGGTGGCTGGGTTGCGTGCCGGGGTGGTCGCGGGCGCCGGTTGGTTCAACTGGCAGGCATGGCCGCTGATGCAGGGGCGGTTCTGGCCCGATGGCATCGACTGGAGCCACGGCGTGTTGTTTGCCGCGTGCCACGACCCCTATCTGATCCATTTTGTCCATCGCTGGTGGGCGTGGGTTGTGGTTGCGCTGATGATCGTCCTGGCGCGGCGAGTGAAGACAACCGGCAATCGCCCGGCCGCGATCGCGCTGCACAGCGCCTTTGGCACGCAAGTCCTGCTGGGCATTGCCACCGTCTGGAGCGGGGTCTGGTTGCCGATCGCCGTGCTGCACCAATTGACCGGCGCCTTGCTGGTCGTTGCGACGACCTGGGCGGCGCACGCCGTTGGCCGACGCACCGTTTAGCGGCTGGCCAGAAACTCGCTCGTTCGCGAGTTCCGAACCGGTCCCTGGAGCCGATATGGAGTCGGAGGTATTATTTTACCTCCTCGCAAAGCGGCTCCAAACCTTGACTCAGCGCCGCCTATGCAACACAGGCCCGCATCACACACTGTGACGCACCGCCTTTCGGGCCTGCGCCACGGTTTACTACAAGTCTAGGGAACCCATTGCCCATGAAGGCGCTAACAAAGGTCACCCGGTCGGTCAAACCCGCCGAGGTGGTAAAGAAATGGCATGTGATCGATGCCGACGGCCTGGTGGTCGGACGGCTCGCGGTCATTATCGCCAATCACTTGCGCGGCAAGCACAAGCCGACGTTCACCCCCCACGTCGATTGCGGCGATCATGTGATCGTGATCAACGCCGACAAGGTCAAGTTCACCGGTAACAAGCTGAAGAACAAGATCTATTACAAGCACACCGGCTATGTCGGCGGGCTGAAGGAACTGACCGCGGCAAAGCTGCTGGGCGGTCGTTTCCCCGA
>JAYTHT010000058.1:0-6663 GCA_043732365.1 Novosphingobium sp.
ACCGGGCAGTTCGCTTGCGCGGGCTGTGATTTGCCGCTGTTCGCCTCGCATACGAAATTTGAAAGCGGCACCGGTTGGCCCAGTTTCTGGCAACCGCTGCCCCATGCCGTCGAAACCACGACAGATCGCGGATTTGGCGAAGTCCGGACCGAAGTGCATTGCATGCGCTGTGCCAGCCATCTGGGGCATGTGTTTAACGACGGTCCAAAACCGACCGGCCTGCGGTATTGCATGGACGGTATCGCGCTCACCTTTCACGCAGGAGCAAAGTCATGAAGCGGATTCTGATCGCAGGGGCGCTCGGTGTGGTCGCCTCGATTGGCGCCGTGACGGGCGTTTCGGGCGTAGCGGCGTCGACCAAACCCTTTCCCGAACCGCCAGCGGAAACTCGTGGCGCTGGCGGAAAAGTCGCGCTGTTCGCCGGCGGCTGTTTCTGGGGCATGGAAGGCGTGTTTGAACATGTGAAAGGCGTCAGTCATGTCACCGCAGGTTACACAGGCGGCACCCGCGCACAGGCCGATTACCAGACCGTGTCGACAGAGACGACCAACCACGCCGAATCGATCCGCATCGAATACGATCCGGCGGTCGTCAGTTATGGTCATTTGCTGGAAATCTATTTCGCCGCCGCGCACGACCCGACGCAAGTGAATGGTCAAAACCCTGACGAAGGGCGCAGCTATCGTTCGGCAATTTTCCCGCAGTCACCCGTACAGCGCGATATCGCCGCACGCTATATTGCCGAACTCAGCCAGGCGCATGTGTTTGCCAAACCGATCGCAACCAAGATCGAAAGCGGCACTTTCTACCCCGCTGAAGAATACCATCAGCAGTTCATGCGCCGCCATCCCGATCATCCCTATATCCGTGCCTGGGATGACGCGCGGGTGACAAACCTGCACGCCAGGTTCCCGCAATATTACAAATAACCAGGATCTGGATCTCCGGGCATCGCGCCCCGGGATCCAGATTGCGGATCCAGATTGCGGATCCGGGTGCGGAAATAGAACGCGGCCCAGATTATCAACGCCATGCCCAGCGTGCCGCAGGCGATCCCGGCATCGATCAGGAAAGTGGTCCACGGCAGGCGAAATCCGGGCACATTGCGCAACAGCAGCAACAGGACCGACCCGCCATAGCCGCCAGTGTCGGCGACATAAATCAAAAACCCGGCATTACCCACGCTGCCTGTCGCGGCGACCAGTCGGTCAAACAGCATGCCGTTGAACGGGGTGTAAGCCAGATACAACCCGCCGCCGAGCACGGTCATCCACAATACCGGACCGATCCAGTGCGCCAGGAACGCCGCCGACCCCAACGCCGCCAGCGCCAGGCCCAGCGCAATCAGCGCAAAATTGACAGCAATCGCCCGCGCGCTGTTGCGGATCAGCGTCAACGCGGCGAGCACGACCAGCACCATTACGCTGATCGGCAATTCGGTCAGTGAAAACAGCGCCGCCTTGTCGCCCAGCCCAAGTTCGGCCCAGATCTCGGCTGCAAAATTATCGCGAAAATCGCGCAGCGCGGTCAGCAGGATGTATAGCGCGACCAGCGCCGCCAGACCCGGGCCAAACCGCGTGATCAGTGTGCGCCGCGCCGCCGCATTCATGGGCACGCGCGCGACGCGTTCGGCAATATCGCCGGCATTGGGCGGGGGCAGAGTCGCCAGGCCGACCAGGCAACAGCCGAGCAAGGGTATAAACAGCGCACCGGTCAGCGCGGGCATCCACCATTCGCTGGCCCAATGCAGGTCCATCACCACGGTACCGACCGATTTCATCACGCCCGATGAAATGACGAAGCTGGCACAGAGCATCGCACCGATCAGGTCGGATTGGCGGCGCCCTTCGGCAAACGAAAAACACATGCCCCACACCATGCCGAGTGCCAGCCCGTCGACAAACATCGCGGCGATATTCCACGGCGCGGGGATCACCGCAAACAGCACCAGCGCGGTTTGCGCTATCGCACATTGCACCACGATCCCGCCGATGCGGCGGTTGGCGGGCAATTCGGCAATCACGCGCACCCCGATCAGCTTGGCCAGCGCATAGCCAAACACTTGCGCGATCACGAGTGCCACTTTGTATTCGACCGTCAGCACCGGGGCGACACCGGCAAAATGCGCTGCGGCAAACGCCTTGCGAAACGCATAGATGCAAAAATACGTGCCGAACGTCATCAGTCCGGCATAGGCACCGAACAGGCCAGGCGGCGCGCGGTCGAGCCAGCGGCGGACCGCAAGCATGGTCATGCGCCGCCGGGTTTTTTGCCGGCCTCGATGGCGGCGGCAATCTGGTGGATGACAGGCAGCAAATGCGATACGTCGTCGATCACGAAATCGGCGCCCTCGGCTCGCAATCCGGCAGCAGCAGTAGCCACGCGGCGTGCGCGCGTTGCGTCATCGAGCGCGGCAAATTCGGCGCGATCGAGCCCGACGGCATTGCCCGATGCGGCAATGCCCACGGTCCAGCACCCGGCATGGCGCCCTTCGGCAATGCCGACCGGCGCGTCATCGACTTTGACCGCAGTATGGGCTGGCCAGACATCGAGGGCGACCAGCGCGGCCCAGGTCATCAACGGGGCAGGGCGCCCACTCGGCGTATCGCCCGCGCAAATCACCACGTCGGGGGCATAGCCCTGTTTGGCGGCGCTGATGCGGATTGCGGCCATCATTGCGGGTGTGTAGCCCGTCCCGGAACCGATCTTGACCCCGAGTGCCAGCAACGCGGCATATGTTTCAGCAGCGCCGGGGATCAATTCGGCCGCACGTTGCGCCGCTTCTACCATCGCCGGTTCGACCAGCGCATAGACCCGATCGACGTCGTCGGCATCAGGCGCCTTGCCAAAATGGGCGGTCCAGCGCGCGACGATGCCCGGTTCTTGCAACAGTGCGGTCACATGGTCGTGCTTGGCTTTGCCCATGTCGGCGCGCGCTTCGGCTTCGCTGATCGGCACGCCTTCATGGGCAAAAACATCGGTCAGCGCGTTGACCGGCGCCTTGCAGCCGAAATCGACCATGGTTCCGGCCCAGTCGAAAATCACCGCTTTCACCGCAAAGGTCATCACACTGTTCCCATCAATTGGTTGAGGACTTTTTCGGCAATGCCGAACGATGTAGAGGCCCCGGTGCCCCCGGTGACGATCACCAGCCGCACATCATCGGCGGGCGTGTCGATCAGGTGGGTGCGGTCATCGGCGCTGGCATAAGTCCCCACCCAGCGTTCGATCACGGCAGGCGCGGGGCGACCTGTCGCGCGCACATATTCATCGAGGATGTCGTGTTCGGCGCTCGCGGGCGCAAACGGGCCGGGCAGGTCATCGTAATGGTGGCTGTCACCCACGATCAAAGTGCCATCGCTGCCCTGGGCCACAATCAGATGTACCCCGTTGGCATAGTGGCGCGGCTGTTCGGCCACCAATTTCGCTTTCAACGCGGCGGCCTGGGGCAGCGCGGCATAGCCGGCATAGCGGGTTAGCGACAGGTCGCTCATCAGCGCACCAGGCAGGCGAATGCCGGGATCGGCAAGGCGCAGCATCGACAGACGACAGCGGCGTAAATTGTATGCCGCGATCCGGTCGGGCCACAGCGTGGAAAAATCATCGCCCGGGCACACGACGACTTGCGCCGCCGCGATCGTCCCGCGTGATGTGTGCAGGATTGGCGGCAAACTGGAAAAGGCGACTGTTTCGGTCAGGATGTCGATGCCGAGATGATCGGTTGCCCAACGTGTCAGCAGCGGGATCGCATCGCGTGATTCCATGCGCAGCTCGTGCGGGCTGTATAACGCGCCCAACAGATCGGCGCTGCCCAGGCCGCCGGTGGCCGCGCGAAACGCGTCGGCGGTGATCTGCTGGCACCCGTCGCCCATTTCGGTCGCCAGGAACGCTTCGATCACGGCCATGGCTTCGTCCGATCGCGCGCTTACATACAGCCCGCGATGTTCAACCGTGATCCCGGCCAGCGGGGCGATTTCTGCCCAGACATCACGCGTTCGGCGGGCGAGGGCCCAGGATTCCCCGCGTTCCTGCCCGGTGACGGTAACAAACCCGAAATTGCGGATCGAGGCGCCATTGGCACGCCGTTCGCGCTCGATCAGAACGACCCGTTGGCCCCGGCGTGCCGCCGTGATCGCATGGGCCAGGCCCACGATCCCGCCGCCAATTACCGCCAGATCATACACTTTGCCCATAATCGCCGGCGTCTCCTGATAACCGAACGGGGCGGTACCATCGCTGGTACCGCCCCGGCTGTCTGATCCGCATCTCGGCGATCCAGCCAGATACTTAGAACGAAGGGCCCTTAGAACGAAGTGCCGATTTTCATGCCATACGTCAGCGGACGGGTAGGCACTTCGGATTTGATGAACTGCGCCGACGACGTGAACGTCGATGCATGGGTATTGGTCAGGTTTTCACCAAACAGCGATACCGTCCAGTTTTCCCGCTTGAAGCCGATTTGCGCATCGACCAGCGCATAACCCGGCATGCGATAGCGCAAGATCGTGGTCAGCGGGACCGTGACACCGTCACCTGATGGATACGTCGATGGTTGGGTATACATCGCGCCGGTGTATGACACGCCGCTGCTGACGAACCACATCATGTCGCCCTGACCTTGCCAGTCATACCGCCCGCGCAGATTGGCCTGCACATGTGGGCTGAACGGCGTGACGCTGCCGATCGTGCCAAATGGGCTTTGCACAGGGATCTGTACGCCGTGCGAATAGTATGACGTCAGCGGTTTGCCATAGTTGACCGACAGCGGATTGTTGACAGTCAGCAGCGGTGCGCTCGACTGCTTGCTGTCATTGTAGGTAAAGCCGCCCTGGATCGACACGCCGGTGACCGGACGCGCCACGATCTGCGCCTCAAACCCCTTGATGTGATAGCTCGGGCCATTGGTCTGGAAACTGGTGTTGCCATAGCCACCCGCCGGGTTGAAAATGTTCACCGGCGGGTTGTTCCACACCATGTAATAGCCCGACAGGTTCAGCTGAATCTTGCGGTCGAACAGGTCGGTTTTGATGCCGCCCTCCCAGTTGGTCAACTGATCAGGTTTATAGCTGAGCGGACGGAAATACTGGGGCACGTTGTTCACATCGGGCAGGATGAAATAGCCGCGACGGTTGAACCCGCCCGGACGGAAACCCTGGCTGAACACCGCATAGAGCATGGTGTGATCGGCCGGTTTCCAGGTCAGTTCCGCTTTGCTCTTGAAACCATGATACGTGACATGGTCATTGTCGGCATCAATGTTATGGTTGCCGCCGCCGGTGCCCGGGCAAGCCAGAACCTGATAGCACGATGTGTATGTCTGGTACTGCGATCCCAGTTCGTATTCCTTGTAATTGTAATAGCGCGTGCCACCGGTCAGCGTCAGGTTTGGCAGGATGTCGAAATCGACCGAGCCAAACGCCGCCAGTTGGCGATAACCGCGCTGGGTATCTTCGCCGAATGTCGTACCGACCGGCTCGTTGCCGGGCTGGTTGGCCGTTGCGCCGGGATACGTGCTGACGACGCCGACGCATGGCTGGGCCGCAGCGATCGAGGCGCTGGTGCAGCCCGGGATCGTCGTATAGTTGAAACGCATGACGTCATAGATGCGGTACTGTTCGTAATATGCGCCGGCAATTGCGCGGATGCGTTTGCCATCGGGGCTCTGGATGCGCAGTTCTTCGCTGTGGTGCGTGTTGCGGATCTGGTCGTTCCAGTTGGCAACCGGTGAATAACAATTAGTCGCGCCTTTGCCAAACCCGGTCGCAGAGCCGGTGCACTGATAGTACATCCCGCCAGCGGTGCGTGAATAGTTGGAATAATCCTGTTGTTCAGACACTTTGCGCGACATATAGGCGCCAGTGTAAATCACTTTGAAATCGCCGATTTTGCCATTCAGCGTCCAGGCGGTGTTCCAATAGCTATCGATATTATACGATGGCGAAAATGTCGTTGTCGACAGCCCGTTCAGCGGCTGAAAGTCGGATCCGGTCGGGTACGTCGCAAACGTGCCCTGGGCATCGACCCGCTGATAGCTTTCGGTGACCAGCAGGTTCCAGTCGGGCACGATGTCCCACAATGCCTCGACCCGGCCGCCGGTGTAATCGATCGGGTTATAGTTGTTCTTGACCTGGCTGGCGTTGTTGTACTGGCCGTTGTTTGACTGGTTGGTCGCGGTGGGCGTGTAGCCATAGTCCACAGCGCCCGGATCGCTCGCCTTGCGAGTAAACGTCGACAAGACGTTGTTGATATAGCCGCCATGGTGATCGTCATAGATCGTGGCGCGAATTGCCAGCGTATCCTTGACGATCGGAATGTTGATCGTGCCATTGAACGACGCATTGGGCGCGCCATTGGCAGTTCCGCCAAAGCTGCCTTCCATATGGCCTTCGAATTTGTCGAGCTTTGGCTTGGCCGTGATATAGCGCACCGCGCCGGCTTCGGCGCCGCCGCCAAACAGCGTGCCCTGGGGGCCTTCGAGCACTTCGATGCGTTCAAGGTCGGCGACATAGACGTCGGCGTTGCGCGCGGGAAACTGCATCGACTGATCATCGAGATACAGCGCGACATTGGGGAACGGCGCGATCGTGCCGGTCGACTGGTTGCCGGCGAACCCGGTCGACAAGCCGCGCATGAAGATCGCGCCCTGGCCCGGACCGTTGCTGG
>JAYTHT010000059.1:0-6645 GCA_043732365.1 Novosphingobium sp.
ACCCGAAGAATACGTGCGGTTGCAGGTCATGGCCAAAGAGCCCGGCCTGGACCGGGGCGGGGTGGTGCTGCGCGAGGTCAATCTCGATCTGTCGCTGACGACCGCATTTGCCAAGGCGCGCCGCCGGATTGCCTATGAACGCCTGTTGCTCGATTTGATCGAGGGCGAACAGACGTTGTTTGTGCGCCGCGATGAAGTGGAGGCGCAATGGAAATGGATCGATGCGATCCGCGAAATCTGGGCCGCTGGTGACGAAGACGTCAAAGGCTATGCCGCCGGGGGCTGGGGGCCCAATGCCGCGATCGCCCTGACCGAACGCGACGGGAGAAGCTGGAATGACTGACGTTGTTTGGGCCCAACCCGGCGACGCAGCCGCAGTCGCCGCGCGGATCGAGGCGGAATTGCGCAAGCCCGGGCCCAAGCGCATGGCGTTTACCGGCGGGTCGACCCCGCTCAAGGTTTTGGCGCTGTTGCAACAGCGCGATCTCGACTGGTCGGGCGTGACGATTGCGCTGACCGACGATCGCTGTGTGCCCGATGATCACCCGGCGTCGAATTTTGCCAAAATCAAGGCCGCGCTGGGCGACACGGCGGCGCAATTCGAACGCCTGGTCGAAGGCGCGCCGGTCGCGCCGTTTGATCTGGTGTGGCTGGGCATGGGCGAAGACGGGCATATTTCCTCGATCTTTCCCACGATGCACGCCTTGATCCGGCCGGGGCCTACCGTGATCGCCACGACGCCCGTGCCATTGCCGCCCGAGGCCCCGTTCGATCGGCTGACGCTCAATCTCAAAGCGTTGAAAGCGACCAAGGCGATCATTCTGGTCGTTACCGGTGCCGCCAAACGCGCGCTGATTAAGCAAGCCCTGGCTGGCGAGGGCGACATGCCGGTGGGCGATATTTTGCTGGGCGATGGCCCGCCTGTCACGATTTACTGGAACGAATAATGGCACTGCATCCGATTGTCGCGCGCGTTACCGATCGCGTCATTGCCCGGTCTGCGCAACCCCGCGCCGCCTATCTCGACCTGATCGCCCGCGCCCGCGATGGGGGGCTCAACCGCCCGCAACTATCGTGCGGCAATCTGGCGCATGGCTTTGCGGCGGCGGGCGATGACAAGCTGGCGATCCGGGGCGGCGAGGCGATGAATATCGGCATCATTACCGCCTATAACGACATGCTGTCGGCGCATCAGCCCTATGCCCGCTATCCCGACCAGATCAAGCTGTTCGCCCGCGAAGTCGGCGCCACCGCGCAAGTTGCGGGCGGGGTTCCAGCGATGTGCGACGGCGTGACGCAGGGGCAGGCGTCAATGGAACTGTCGCTGTTCAGCCGCGACACGATCGCGATGGGCGCGGCCATCGGTCTGAGCCACGCGATGTTTGAAGGCGCATTGCTGCTGGGCATTTGCGACAAGATCGTGCCGGGCCTGTTGATCGGCGCGTTGCGCTTTGGCCATTTGCCGACGATCCTGGTGCCCGCCGGGCCAATGCCATCGGGCCTGCCCAACAAGGAAAAGGTGCGCATCCGGCAGTTGTATGCCGAGGGCAAAGTGGGCCGCGACGAACTGCTGGAAAGCGAGAGCGAAAGTTATCACGCGGCGGGCACGTGTACATTCTATGGCACCGCCAATTCCAACCAGATGATGATGGAAATGATGGGGCTGCACATGCCCGGGTCGAGCTTCATCGCGCCAGGCACCAAATTGCGCCAGGAACTGACCCGTGCGGCGACACACCGGATCACCCAGATTGGCTGGGACGGCGACGACTATCGCCCACTGGGACTATGCGTCGATGAAAAGGCGATCATCAACGCGATCGTCGGCCTGCTCGCGACCGGCGGATCGACCAACCATGTGTTGCATCTGCCCGCGATCGCGCGCGCCGCCGGGATCCAGATCGACTGGGACGACATGGATGAACTGTCGCGCGCGGTGCCCCTGATCGCCAGCATCTATCCCAATGGCGCAGGCGATGTGAACGCTTTTGCGGCGGCGGGCGGCATGCCGTATGTGATCGGCGAGCTTGTCGGCGAAGGCCTGGCGCATGGCGACATCCGCACGGTCTATGGCGCATCGCTGGCCGATGGCGCGGCGCAGCCGATCCTGGATGGCAATACCTTGCGTTGGGAACCAGCCCCCGAAATCAGCAATGATGCGACATTGTTGCGCCCGGTCGCAGCGCCGTTCCAGGCCGAAGGCGGACTGCGCCTGCTGAAAGGCAATATCGGGCGCGCGACAATCAAAATGAGCGCGGTTGACCGGTCACGCTGGACAATCGAAGCGCCCGCGCGGGTGTTTTCGGATCAGAACCATGTGATCGACGCGTTCAAGGCGGGCGAACTGGAACGCGACGTGGTCGTGGTTGTGCGGTTCCAGGGTCCGGCCGCCAACGGCATGCCCGAATTGCACAAGCTGACCCCGTCGCTGGGCGTGTTGCAGGATCGCGGGTTTCGCGTCGCGCTCGTCACCGATGGCCGCATGTCGGGCGCGTCGGGCAAAGTGCCTGCCGCGATCCACGTGTCGCCCGAGGCTAAGCGCGGCGGCGCGCTTGCCCTGTTGCGCGATGGCGATCTGGTGCGTGTCTGCGCGGTGACCGGCGTGTTGGACGCGTTGGTCGATGCCGATGAATGGGCCATGCGGTTACCCGCACCCGCGCCCGAAGAGGCGACTGGCGTCGGGCGTGAACTGTTTGCATTGATGCGCGCTTACGCCGATCCTGCCGAACGCGGCGGATCGGCAATGCTGGCCGCAGCGGGCCTGTAAAAAACCACAAACTGTACAAAAACTACAAACTGTAAAAAACCACAAAAGGGTGAATGGGATGCGTTTGGTCGCGGTCGATGTCGGGGGCACGCATGCCCGCTTTGCGATTGCCGAAATTGCGGACGGCAAAGTCGTCGCACTGGGCGAAGCGGTTACGCTCAAGACCGCCGATCATGCCAGTTTTCAGCTGGCCTGGCATGAGTTTCAGCGGTTGAGCGGCGGCACATTGCCCCGCGCGGTGGCGATGTCTGTGGCCGGTCCCGTGGGCGCGGACATCATCCGGTTTACCAACAATCCGTGGATCATCCGCCCCGCGCTGATCCCCGAAAAGCTGGATGTGGACCGCTACATCGTGGTCAATGACTTTGCCGCCGTCGCACATTCAGTGGCGCAGGCCGATGACGCGCATTTCATCCATGTTTGCGGCCCCGATGATGCTTTGCCCGCTGAAGGCGGGATCAGCGTCGTGGGGCCTGGCACTGGCCTGGGTGTTGCGCTGCTGCTGCGCCACGCGCAAGGCTATCACGTGCAACCGACCGAGGGCGGGCATATCGACTATGCTCCGCTCGACCGCATCGAGGACCAGATCCTGACCCGGTTGCGCCAGCGCCATCGCCGGGTCTCGGTCGAACGCGTCGTCGCCGGGCCCGGGATCGTCGATATTTATGAGACGCTCGCCGCGATCGAAGGCCAGCCGATCACGCAACGCGATGACAAGGCGTTATGGATGTCGGGCATGAATGGCAGCGATCCGCTGGCCGCGGCGGCGGTTGACCGGTTCTGCTTGTCATTGGGCAGCGTCGCGGGCGATCTGGCGCTGGCGCATGGGGCACGGGCGCTGGTGCTGGCAGGCGGGCTTGGTTTTCGCATCCGCGACACGCTGGTTGCATCGGGCTTTGCCGAACGGTTCCGCGCCAAAGGCCGGTTTGAAGGGCTGATGGCCGCCATCCCGGTCAAGCTGATCACGCATCCGCAACCCGGCCTGTTTGGCGCCGCCGCTGCGTTTGCCCAGGCCAATCGTCATAACTGATTGCCGCTTGCCAAAGCGATGGGCAGCCGATAGCCCGAGGTTAACCACATGATTAAATGGGAGAGCAGCACGTGACCTTCGAAACCATCCGCCTGGAACATATTGGGCCGGTTGCGAAAATCGTGCTGAACCGACCGGACCGGTTGAACGCCTGCCCCCCTGCGATGGCGGTCGAAATTTCCGATGCGCTGGCGATGCTGGGCGATGCGCGCGCGGTGCTGCTGACCGGTGAAGGCCGCGCGTTTTGTTCGGGCGCGGATCTGGCGGCGACTGGCGCGCGCAGCATTGCAGGCGGTGCGGGCAGTTACAAGGCGCTGACCGAATCGTACAATCCGATGATCCTGAAATTGTCACGCCTGGCGGTGCCGGTGGTGATGGCGGTCAATGGCGCGGCGGCGGGTATCGGATGCTCGATGGCGCTGGCGGGCGATTTCACGATTGCCGCCAAAAGCGCCTATTTCCTGCAGGCGTTCGTCAACATCGGGTTGGTGCCCGATGGCGGGTCGAGCTGGATTCTGCCGCGTTTGATCGGCAAGGCGCGCGCTACGCAAATGATGATGCTGGGTGAGCGGATCGGTGCGCAGCAGGCAGAAGATTGGGGACTGATTTACAAAGCGGTCGATGACGATGCGCTCGCCGACGAGGCGCTGGCGCTGGCGACGCGGCTGGCCAACGGGCCGACGGTGGCGCTTGGCACGATGCGGCAGAATTTGGCGCGGTCGCTGGATGGCGATCTTGCCGGTGCGCTGCTGCTCGAAGCTGAAGGCCAGCTCAAAGCGGGCGACAGCGCCGACGCCGCCGAAGGCGTCCGGGCGTTCATGGAAAAGCGCAAAGCGAACTTCAGCGGCAAATAACTTTGGCAATATTCCTTTGGCCGAGACCCTTGCAACGCATGCACGAACATGGTCGAAGTGGACCATGCATCTCGATCACGACCCTGCCGCGCCGCCTGCTGTACCGATCGGCTTTGACCAGTTTCTCGAAGTTGATATCCGCATCGGTACGATTGTCGCGGCCGAACCGTACCCAGAGGCGCGCAAGCCCAGCCTGAAACTGCGGATCGATTTTGGCCCGGCGATCGGCGAACGCAAATCGAGCGCGCAGATCGCGGCGTTGTATCAGCCCGACGAATTGATCGGTCGACAAGTCGCTGCGGTGGTCAATTTTCCGCCGCGCCAGATTGGCAAATTCATGTCCGAAGTGCTGACCGTGGGCTTTGCCGACGAGGCCGGAAACGTGGTATTGTTTGCGCCCGATCGCCCGGTACCAAACGGATCGCGCCTATTTTAACGCGCCAATTCCGCGTCGAGAAAAACGGCTACGTCTGCCAGATCAACATCGCTGGCCAAAAACGTCTGCCCGATACCGCGCAACAATAGAAACGGCAGTGTGCCCGCATCCATCTTTTTGTCGTGCACCATGTGATCGGCCAAGCGGCGGCCATCACACGCCATATTGAGCGCGGCCAGCGACGCAGGCAGGCCGACGGCATCCAAATGCGCGGCAATCCGTTCCGCATCCTGCCCATCCATCAATCCGCGCCGCGCCGAATAGCGCGCGGCCAGGATCATGCCCAGGCCGACCCCTTCGCCATGCAGCAACCGGTCAGAAAAGCCGGTTTCCGCCTCTAACGCATGGCCGAAAGTGTGGCCCAGGTTTAACAGCGCGCGTACGCCGGTCAGTTCCTTTTCATCCGCCGCCACGATCCGCGCCTTGGCCGCGACGCTATGCGCGATCGCAATCCCGCGTGCCTGCGCATCGCCAGCGATCAATTGTGCGCCGTTTGCTTCGCACCAGCCAAAGAATTCGGGATCATCGATCAACCCGTATTTGACCACTTCGGCATAACCTGCACGCATCTCGCGCAAGGGCAACGTATCCAGCGCCGTCGGATCGGCCAGCACCAGCGCAGGCTGATGAAACGCGCCGACCAGGTTTTTGCCCGCGGCGGTGTTGATCGCGGTCTTGCCGCCAACGCTCGAATCGACCTGGGCCAGCAATGTCGTCGGGATCTGGATAAAGCCGCAGCCGCGCTTGACTATCGATGCGGCAAATCCGACCAGATCGCCAATTACGCCGCCGCCCAGCGCAATCACCCGGTCACGCCGTTCGACATCGTGCGCGATCAGGAAATCGACCACTTGCGCCAGATGGGCCCACGATTTGGTCGCCTCGCCCGGCGGCACGATCAGCCACACACCGGAAATCCCCACTGCGGACAGCGCCGCATCCAGGCGCGTCTGCCAATGCGCCGCGACATGCGCATCGGTGATGATCGCCACGCTGTTTTTGCGCACAAACGGGCGGATGTGGGGCCCGGCGCCATCGATCAGGCCGGGTTCGATCAGGACGTCGTAAGGCGCACCTGCGACATCGACCGAAATGCGCGTGGAACCGGTTATAGCCATGCGTCGATTGCCTTCAGGATCTTATGCGCGGTCAACACATGGGGATGGTGTGCGCTAATGATGTGGATTGGTGCGTGGCGGTAATGCGGCGCGCGTTGTTCATGCAGGCGGGTCAGGATCTCGCGCGGATCGCCATTGCGTAACAGCGGCCGGTTGTCCTTGCGCCCGACCCGTTCGAGCAGCGTATCGATGTCGCTGTCGATCCACACCGTTGCCGCGCGGTCGAGCAAAAGCGCTCGCGTCGCAGGATCGATAAACGCGCCGCCGCCGGTCGCCAGGACTTTGCGCGCGGTGGTTTGATCGCCAACCAGGCGCGCGATCACGCGACGTTCGCCATCGCGGAAATGCGCTTCACCATAGCGGGCGAATATGTCTGACACCGACATATGCGCGGCGCGTTCGATTTCTTCGTCGGCATCGACAAAGGGCAAGCCCAGCAA
>JAYTHT010000060.1:0-1915 GCA_043732365.1 Novosphingobium sp.
GACGTGGTCGTGCTCGACGGCATGCAGGGTGGTACAGCGGCAACGCAAGACGTGTTCATCGAACATGTCGGCATTCCGATCCTGGCCGCAATCCGCCCGGCGGTGCAGGCTTTGCAGGACCTTGGCATGCACCGCAAAGTGCAGTTGATCGTGTCAGGCGGCATTCGCAACGGCGCCGATGTGGCAAAGGCGCTGGCGCTGGGCGCCGATGCGGTGGCGATCGGCACCGCCGCGCTGATCGCGCTGGGCGACAATGATCCGCATCTGGAAGCGGAATACCAGGCGCTCGGCACGACCGCAGGCGCCTATGACGACTGGCATGAAGGCCGCGATCCGGCGGGTATCACCACGCAGGACCCGGTTTTGGCCGCACGGCTCGACCCGGTTGCAGCGGGGCGCCGGCTGGCCAACTATCTGGCGGTGCTGACGCTGGAGGCGCAGACGATCGCGCGCGCCTGCGGCAAAAGCCATCTGCACAATCTGGAACCCGAAGATCTGGTGGCGCTGACGATCGAGGCCGCCGCGATGGCGCGGGTGCCGCTGGCCGGAACCGACTGGATTCCCGGCGCGAGATTCTGAATTCCGCCTCTTTTCGAAAGATGCCGTGATGAGCACCGATCTTGCCCAAATCGCCCGCGAAAAGGGCATCAAATATTTCCTCGTGTCGTACACCGACTTGTTTGGGCATCAGCGCGCCAAGCTGGTGCCGGCATCGGCAATCAGCGAAATGCAGAAGAACGGCGCGGGTTTTGCCGGTTTTGCGACATGGCTCGACATGTCGCCCGCCGATCCCGACTTGTTTGCGATCCCTGATCCCGAAAGCCTGATCCAGCTGCCGTGGAAACCGGAAGTGGGCTGGCTGGCGTCGGATTTGTGGATGGCCGGACAGCCTGTCGCGGCCAGCCCGCGCAATGCGCTAAAGGCGCAAATCGCGCGCGCGGCGGAACTGGGCTACCAGCTGAAAACCGGGGTCGAATGCGAATTTTTCCTGATCACGCCCGATGGCAATGCGATTGCAGATACCGCCGATACCCATGCGAAGCCGTGTTATGACGAACAGGCGCTGATGCGGCGCTATGACGTTGTCACCGAAATCTGCGACGCGATGCTCGATCTGGGGTGGAAACCCTATCAAAACGACCATGAAGACGCCAACGGCCAGTTCGAATTGAATTGGCACTATGACGATGCGCTGATCACCGCAGACCGCATGGCGTTTTTCAAGTTCATGACCAAATCGGTCGCCGAAAAGCACGGCATGCGCGCGACGTTCATGCCCAAACCGTTCATCAACCTGACCGGCAACGGCTGTCACATTCATCTGTCGATGTGGCGCGGCGCGGACAATGCGTTTGCAGGCGAGGGCGACATCACCGATGTAGCGCGGCATTTTATCGGCGGGCTGTTGCACAGCGCCCCGGCGATGGCGGCAATCACCAACCCGACGGTCAACAGTTACAAGCGGATCAACGCCCCGCGTACCAATTCTGGCGCGACCTGGTCGCCCAATTCGGTGACCTGGACCGGCAACAACCGCACGCACATGATCCGCGTACCCGAACCCGACCGGCTGGAACTGCGGCTCGCCGATGGGGCAGTGAATCCGTACTTGTTGCCAGCGGTTGCGCTGGCGGCGGGACTCGACGGGATCATCAACGTGCGCGATCCGGGGCCACGTCTGGATATCAACATGTATACGCAGGGCGAACAGATCGGCGATGTGCCGAAACTGCCGCTGAACCTGCTTGACGCGATCCGCGCGCTCGAATCAAACGAAGTGCTGGGTCAGGCGCTACCCGCGCTGATCCCGGCCTATACCAGGCTCAAACATTCCGAATGGAACGACTACGCCCGCCACCTGACCGATTGGGAACGCGCCAACACGCTCGACTGCTGACCTCCGGTTATTGCAGAC
>JAYTHT010000061.1:0-6640 GCA_043732365.1 Novosphingobium sp.
GCCTATGTGACGGGCATCGCGCGGCGTGTGCCGATGCTTTACCTGGTTATCCTGTTCGACGTGGCGCTGCTCGATGCCAGTTTTCACGCGGTCGCGCCGTTGGCGGTTCAGGCGACCGGCGTAGTACTGGCGCTGGTGGCGGGCCTTCGTGGACGGGCTTGGATGCCGCGACGGATGGCGGCGATGTCGCTGGATCAGAAACGCGCCGCGCTCGTTCGGATCAGCAGGATTGGCGGCTTGTTTGCGCTGGCCTTCATGACTTGGACTGTGGAGCTGTCGTTCTACGGCTCGGCCGAACAAAGCATGCTGGTGCATTATGTTTTGGCGGTGACCGCCTTTGCCGCGATCGTAGCGCTGGCGCAGTCGCCGCGGACAGCTTTGTATGTGGCGGTGTCTTTTTCCGTTCCGGCAACGGCGGTTTTTGTGGCGTCACACAGTGGTGATGCGATCCAGCTGGCGCTGGTGCAATCGTTGCTGACCGCGACGATGATGATCGCGATTTTGACCAACCACCGCGAATTTGTGCGGCGCGAATTGAACGGGCAACGGCTGGCGCGTCGATTGGCCCACACCGCGCGCGAATCGCGCGTCAATTACCACCGTGCGACGATCGATGATCTGACCGAGGTGTTGAACCGTGGGGCGATCCTGCAACGTTTGCGCGAGGATCTGATCACCACTTCGGGCGCGCGATCATGGCTGGCGCTCGCCGATCTTGACGGGTTCAAACATGTCAACGACACGTATGGCCATGCCGCCGGCGACGCAGTTTTGCGCGCCGTCGCGGCGCGGATCGGGCCGCAGGCCGGTGTCAAAGCGTATGGGCGCCTGGGCGGTGACGAATTCGCCATTTTGTTCGATCGCACATTTGACCAGGCGCAAGTGCGCGCGGCCAGCCGTGCGCTATCCGATGCGGTTAGCCAGCCGATCCCGTTTAATGGCACACGATTGCGCGTGTTGTGCTCGATCGGGCTGTATCGATCCGATCGAGTCGCCAACCCCGCGCATACCGGCCCCGCGCATACCGGCCCCGTGCATACCGGCCCCGCGCAGGCCAGCCCCGCCGAAACCAGCGATTGCCTGGAACGCGCCGACGCCGCGTTGTACAAGGCAAAACAGCAGGGCGGCGGCGCGGTCGTGGTGTTTGGCACTGATGACGAGGCAGCGCATCGCCAGCGCGCGGTGATCACCCGGCAATTTCATGACAGCGTGCTGGAAGATCGGTTGCGGCTGGTTTATCAGCCGGTGATCGACACGCGCGACGGACGGATCGTCGGGGCCGAAGCGTTTGCGCGCTGGTCACCCGACGGGCGGACCTGGCAGGCGCCGGCGAAATTCCTGGAGATGGCGCATGCCACCGGGCGGATGGGCGAAGTCACCCGGCTGGTACTGACCCGCGCGCTGATGGAATGCCGACCCGCAGACAATGGGATCACGCTGTCGATCAACCTGAGCCCGCGCGATGTGTTGCGCGACGGGGTTGCCGAGACATTGGCGAATATCACTGCCGATGCAGGCGGCAGTCCGTTCGACCTGATTCTCGAAGTGACCGAACGCGCGCTGATCGACGATCCGCGCCGCGCCACCCGCCAGTTGGAAGCGTTACGCGAACACGGGTTTCGCATTGCGCTCGACGATTTTGGCGCAGGCTGGTCCAGCCTGTCGCAATTGCGCGATCTGCCGCTCGATCTGATCAAGCTGCATGGCACGCTGGCCGAAGCGCTGCCGGGCGACCCCGGGGCGCGCGCGGTGGCCGGGATGATCGTGGCGCTGACATGGCAATTGGGGCTGGGCTGTACGATCAAGGGGATTGAGACCGAGGTCCAGGCGCAAGCGGCGCGGGCGCTGGGCATTAGCTGTATGCAAGGGTATCATTTTGGCGCGCCCGACAGCGCGGCGGTCATGCTGGCCGGGATAAAGCGCGCTGTCGCCTGACACGTGGTGCGGTGAAGCGAGCGCGGCTGCCCGTGCTCAGGTGCCGAACCACGCTGCGCTCCAAGGACTAACGGCTAAGGACTTGAGGCCCAGGGACTTGAGGAATCTGTCAGGCGGTGGTGGCAGCCGGAACGTTTAGCGCCAACTGGCCCGCCAGGCCAGACCGGGTGCGGTTTCGGCCACGCAGTTTAGCTTCATACAGCAACCGGTCGCAGTGATTATACAGATCGGTGAACGCTACGTCCGCGCCGTCCTGCGGGATCTGTTCAACCAGGCCCATGCTGGCCGTGACGAGCTGGTTCAGGCTGGGCACGGCGGTTGCGACGCGCACCGGGATGGCCAGCCGGCGCCGTTCCGCCCGCGCCGCGATATCGGTGCCCGCCAGCAGGAGCAGGAATTCTTCCCCGCCCCAGCGCACCGCCAGCGTCTGGTCGTCAGCCGCCAGTACCTGCGCCACTGCGCGCAACACATCGTCGCCGGTGGCGTGGCCGTGGGTGTCGTTGACTTGCTTGAAATGATCGAGATCGATGATCGCCATCGCGCTGAACCCGCTTGCCAGCAACATCGCAAAGCGCTGTTCCAGGCCGCGCCGATTGAACAAGCCGGTCAGCGGGTCCTGGCCCGCCTCCAATTGATGATGGCGCGCTTCGGCCTTTGCCTGGTCGCGTTCGCGTTTGATCACCAGGAACCGGTCGGCCACGCCCAGCGACGTGATAATGACCTCCAGCGCGATCGACAGATGCTGTTCGAATTGCAGTTCCAGCGGCGCCGCGGTCAGGCCCAGGGCGGTCACGACGCGCACCGCTCCGGTGATCAGGATCGGCAGCCATGCGGCGATCTGGAAATTGACCGCGCGGCTGCCGCGCAACCTGGCCACCGTCATGACCCAGGTGAACACGCCCAGCACCGGCACGAACGACAGGAAATACAGCGACGGCGCCCAAGCGCGGGCCGGGCCATCGGCAAACAGGTAAATCGTTGACCACAGCACAATCCACACCCCGCTGCCCCGCAGCAAGGCGCGGTGATAGCCGTCGAGCATGCCGTCTTCGATCAGATCGGCAGAGAACAAAGCAGCCGAAACAATACCAAACGCCCAGCTATAGGCCGAAATTACGCACAGCGTGGTCAGCGACAGCGGCACGAACCGGTTGATCACCCCGCTGGTGACCAATGTCGTGATCAGCATGAACAGCACGGTCGATGCGTGCCACAGCAAAAACCGCTGATGCAGCACGCGATAGAAGGCGAAATTGAACAGCAACGGCATGCACAACATGCCGCACAGGCCCGCCAGCACGAGTTCGTACGACAAAGTCCCGCCTTGCGCCGCGCTGACCGGGCCGATCTGCGCATCGGACAGCATGCCGACGTGGCGGGGGTTGTCGATTTGCACGATTACGGTTCGGATCGGGCCCGCTTGGATAGGATCGGGGACGCGGGGCAACGATGTGCTCATGATCCAATCAGCGGTGCCCGGCGTCATATCGCGCTGCGTGACATTGCGACTGTACCTGGACCCATCGATCGCGATAACGGTCAGCCGCATCGCCGCAAAGCGAGTGAGCCGGGTGATGAACAATGCCGGTTGATTGTCCTGGCCGGCCTGTTCAAACCGCAGGAATGTGCGAGCCGGCACTAGCGACCAATGTGTTGGCCCACATGTCCACCGTCCGGAATCCCGGGCAACCAGGGCATATGTTTCGGTGATTGCAGCGCCTGCATGGCACACCGCGCCCGGCTGGGTGGGTGGCACCACCGCCCCATGCGAAATTGCCATAGGCCCGGCGATCATCAGCAGCGCGAGCAAAATCCGGACAAGCGATCGAGGCATTAAATAAGTATACCGCCCAACAATTTAGGCGAAGTTAATCCGGTATTTTGCCGGTTATGGGATCAATGGACAGCGACATGCGCGGGGCTGGGTCTGGATCTGGGGCTGGCGTCGCGCGGGGCGAACAGGCGCCAGCGTTCGCTGAACAGCACAAGGCAAAGCGTACCCAGACCGCAGATCAGGAACGACACGGCCAGTGGCAGTGCAGTGCCGTTATAGGCCTGGCCGATTGCGATCCCGATGCTGGCGGCGATCACCATGCGCAGGAACGCCTGCACCGAACTGGCCGCACCTGCGATACCGGCAAAGGGATGCATTGCGATCGAGCTGAAATTGGCGCCGATGAACCCCAGCATACAGGTATTGAGTGCCATGATCGGCATGAATTGCCACAGCGTTTCATGCGGTGAGCGGGCCTGAAACACTTGCACCACGCTGAACACCAGAAACATCAGCAGCGCGCCATGCGACACCCGGCGCGCGCCAAGGCGCGTGACAATGCGCGCGTTGAGGAAATTGGCACAGGCCAGCATGATCGCTATCGCGCCAAACAGGATCGGGAACATCGTGCCGGCACCGAAATGTTCGGCGACGAGCTGTTCGGAACTGTTGATGTATCCCAGCATCGCGCCAAATGTCAGCGATCCGCCGAGGATATAGCCGACCGATTGGCGATCGGTCGCGGCCAGGACCATATTGCGCGCGATCTGGCGCGGCACCAATGCCTGACGATGGTGCAGGGCCATCGTTTCTGGCAACCGCCATGCGACCCAGCCGCCAATCACCACAGCCAGGCCCGCCAGCAGCGCAAAGATCATACGCCACCCGGCAAACAACAGGACCGCCTGGCCAACGCTTGGCGCGACCATTGGCGCGATCATGAACACCATCGATACCGTCGACACCATCCGCGCCATCGCATCGCCAGAATGACGATCACGGATGATTGCAGAGGGCAGCACGGTCAACCCAGCGCTGGCCATCGCCTGCAAAATGCGCAACCCGATCAGCGTGTTGAACCCCGGCGCCACCGCGCACCCCAGCGACAGCGCAATATAGCCGGCAAAGCTGACCAGCAGCACGCGCCGCCGGCCATACCGATCCGACAGTGGCCCGGGCAGCAGCGATCCGATGCCTGCCGCGACCAGAAACACCCCGACTACCAATTGCCGATGGTTGGGATTGGATACGCCCAGGTCGTGCGCGATCAAGCCCAGCGCAGGCAGCATCGCATCAATCGCCAGCGCCTGTAGCGCCATCGTCGCGGCCATCATCGCCACGAATTCGGTACCGCCGATCGGCAACACGGAAAGTGGCGGTTGTGGGTTTGCGCTGTCGGGGGAGGAAGCCATGGCGCCGCCTATAGGATTGCGCGGCGCGGGATTACAGGCTTATTCGCGCCACCCTTGGCTGTACCGCCTTATCGATAGATTTGGTATCGGCTAGAGCATCGCCCATGGACCAGCCCGCCGCGCCCAATCCAGACCAGAATGCCGGCTTTCGAAAGATCATCCATATCGACATGGATGCCTTTTACGCCAGCGTCGAACAGCGCGATGATCCGGCATTGCGCGGACGCCCGGTCGCAGTTGGCGGGTCGGCGGCGCGCGGCGTGGTCGCGGCGGCCAGTTACGAAGCGCGCAAGTTTGGCGTGCGGTCCGCGATGCCATCGACGCGCGCGGCGCGGCTTTGCCCCGACCTCGTGTTCGTGCCGCCGCGGTTCGAAGTCTATCGCGCGATCAGCCGGGCCATCCACGCGATTTTTCGCGACTACACCCCGCTGATCGAGCCGCTGTCGCTGGACGAGGCGTATCTGGACGTCACCGCCGATCAGCGCGGCATCGGTTCGGCCACGCGCATTGCCGAATTGATCCGCCAGCGGATTCGCACCGAAACCGGCCTGACCGCCAGCGCGGGCGTGTCGTACAACAAGTTCCTGGCCAAGCTGGCGTCGGACCAGAACAAGCCCGATGGCATCTGCGTGATCCGGCCCGGCGATGGCGCTGCGTTTGTCGAACGGCTGGCGGTGGCGCGGTTTCACGGGGTCGGCCCGCGCGGGGCAGAGCGCATGGCCGCGCTGGGCGTTACGACCGGCGGCGATTTGCGGTTGATCGCGCTCGATACCTTGCGCCAGCATTTCGGCGCGCAAGCAGGCTATCTGTATCGGGCAGCAAGAGGCATCGACTTGCGGTCGGTCGAGGCTGATCGGCCGCGCAAATCGGTGGGTGCCGAGCGCACATTTGATCAGGACATCGGTTCGGGGGCGGCGCTGCGTGTGGCGCTGGCCGACATCGTTGAAATCGTGTGGGCGCGGATCGAAAAGGCCGGCGCGCGCGGGCGGACCGTGACGTTAAAGCTGCGCGGGGCCGATTTCCAGACGCTGACCCGGGCAAAGTCGCTGCCACAGGCGGTGTCGGGACAGCAGGAATTTGCGGAGATGGGCGCAGCGCTGCTGGACGCGGTGTTGCCCTTGCGTCAGCCGGTCCGGTTGTTGGGGCTGACTTTGTCCGCGCTGGAAGGTGCGGGCGGCGCATCTGTTGAAACAGCGCCAGGCGGGCAGGGCTCGCTTCCTTTTTGAATCATTGGCCCGTTGAATCACTGGCCTTTTGAAGTGCGCCACAAAGCGAGGTATTCGTAAACGGCGGCGTTGGCTTCAGGGGGCAGGGCGTCTGGTGAAACCAGCGCGACCCCGATGATTTCGCGGCCGTCGGCCACCGGCGTGCGACCGATCGTGCCGGTCACGATCTCGATGCGGTTGGTCCAGCCGTGCGGCATCAAACGCCTGATTTGCCCCAGCCGGACCGCGTCCGTCAGCGTGCAGCCGGCCTCTTCAGCCAATTCGCGCGTGGCGGTGGCGATCACGTCTTCGCC
>JAYTHT010000062.1:0-6639 GCA_043732365.1 Novosphingobium sp.
TAGGCATTGTAACCGACGGCCGCCTTGTCGGTGGTTTCGGTGGTCGCGTTGGTCGAGGTATAACCCTGGGTCAGTGTGACGCCAGTGGTGTTTGCCGACAGGTTGATTGCCGCCTTGGTGCCATCGGTATACCCCGTTACAGTGATAAAACCTTGGTTGGTCAGCGATTTGACCGTGCCCGACAGATCCTGAATGGCAAAGAGACTGCCGCTTGCGTCGCTGCTGGCCGCGGCTTTGATCGTACCGGTGTTGAAAATCGTCGAAACGGTCGATCCGGCATTGATCAGGATCGCAGTGGCCGATGTGTCCGCGGTCGTGGCGCTGACCGAGCCATAGACTTCCATGCCGTTCGTCAAAGTGACGTTGCCGCCTTTGCCGCCGATCACCACGCCATAGGCCGGGGTGCCGGTGTAGGTCGCGCTGCTGGCGGTGATCGAACCGTCGATACCCAGCGCATAGCTGCCGTTGTTAGTGGCGGTGTTGGTGCCGATCGTAATGTTGCTGGTGCCGCCGATCTGCAGCGCGGGATTGTTACCAATGGCTGAGATCGATCCGCGATTGGTGTCGGTCGATGTCGATGTTGTCGGCGCGTTGATCAGGATGCCGCCCGTAACATTGCCGTCGATTTCGACAACCGGGCTCGAAGTGTTGAACAGTGCCTTCGATAGCGCGACCCCGGTCGCGCTGGTGTCGGTATAGCTGGGCGAATTGGCGATGGCGCCATCGATCAGGATCGCACCGGTGACTGCGCCCGACTGGACATACCCTTGCGCGCCCGAGCCGATCACGGTGACGGTGCCGCCGATGGTCACATTGCCCGTGACCGACAACAGCTTTACGCCAAAGCTGTTGTCGCCCAGCACGCTGATCGCGCCCTGGTTGTTGATCGAACCGTTCAGCGTGCTGTCGATCTGGATCCCGGCCGACTTTTCACCATCGACGGTAATCGCGCCGGTGCTTGAAATCGTCGCGTTGAGCGTGCCGCCCGATGCGCCATAGATGCCATAACGACCGTTGACGCCCGAAACCGGGCTTTTGACCACCCCTGAGTCGACCGTTAGCGGGGTGAAGTTTTCCAGCACCGAGATCGTGCCGGCATTGGTGATCGTCGTGGTCACTCCGGCATTGGCCAGGATGCCGATATTGCCGATCTGCGGGGTGGTGGCCGTGCCGGCATTCAGCTTGCCGCCGGCACTGATCGTCGCATTGTTGTTCGAATTGACCGTGATCACCGGGCCGCTGGCGCCGGTCAGCGTGCCGGTACCGGCAATCGTGACGCTGCCCGCGGTCGATGTGGCATAGCTGCCGGTTGTGCCGGTGGTCACGGTGGTGTCGGCATGGGCGGGCGTGGCGGCCATCAGCCCTGCCACGACTCCAAATCCCATGACTCCAAATCCAATGGGGGCCGTCGAAGCCAGGAACTGTGAAATTTTGCGCTGCATCAGCATTCTGTCATCCGGCAATGGGTCGGCAGGCGAAAATCCTGTCGGACCGTGGTCTGAATGGCGGTGGGATGTTGAAAAACCAGGCCCCCCGCCCGTCGAAAATCTTGTAACCCCTGCGACCGTCTTCTCAGATTATGGCCTGACTAGGGCCATGTTCTGAAACCCCGTCATTTGAAGGCTTGAACGGCTAACGTGGATAGTGGGAAAACCCTGCAAGGCAAGCACTCGAAAAAAGAACTTGGCTCGGTTCACCGTAAATTCCCCATTCATCTGCAACCGGCCAGCAGTTGGGTGGGCTGGTTTGGATTTATCGGGGGTTGGTGGAGCGAACCTCGTGTGCGATGGATCTGTATGTGACGGCCCCGCCCTGACTGGATGCAGTCTGTGACTTTGGCAGTCGGCAGCGCTGCGATTGAGAGCCTGGGCCCTACCACACCCGATGACCCCACCGCCAGCGGCATTGCTGCGGTGCGCGCATCGGATGAGCCCGGTCCTGATGCCCAAACACAAGATTTGGCGCAGCAGGGCGATACCGCGCTGGTGGGCATGGTCGGAACGGGGTCGGTTGCCGCATTTGCGGTGTTGGTCGAACGGCACAGCGCGGCGCTGTATCGCGTGGGTTTGCGGATGCTGGGCGATGCGCACGAAGCAGAGGATGTCGTGCAGGATGCCTTTGCCCGTTTGTGGCAATATGCGGCGCGCTGGAAACCGAGCGGGGCGGGGCTGATCGGCTGGTTGCACCGCGTCGCGATCAATCTGTGTTTTGATCGCAAGCGGCGGTTTCGGGTGATCACAACCGCGGATTTGCCCGATATCGCGGACGATGCGCCGCTGGCCGATCGGCTGATCGAGGCGGACCAGGCGCGGGCCGCAGTAGCGGGCGCGTTGAACGCATTGCCAGAACGGCATCGCGCGGCGCTGGTCCTGTGCTATTTCGAAAGCTATTCGAATGCGGCGGCGGCGGACATGCTCAGTTTGAACATCAAGGCTATGGAATCGTTACTGTTTCGTGCCAGGCGCCAATTGCGCGAGGTGCTGGAACGGCGGGATC
Organism: Novosphingobium sp.; assembly: GCA_043732365.1. Taxonomy (GTDB): domain Bacteria; phylum Pseudomonadota; class Alphaproteobacteria; order Sphingomonadales; family Sphingomonadaceae; genus Novosphingobium. Next base: position 2,497 of record JAYTHT010000062.1, read on the forward strand.
TGGCGTGGCGCGAACTGGTCCATGCTGGCCAGGTTGAACGGAGCCCGGTGGCATGAAAACTCCCGGTGTCACGAAAACTGCCGGAGTTACAAAAATTAATGTGGGGTCTGATTTCGAAACCGATTGCGCCGCGGCGGTGATGTTTGCGCGAAACGCTGCCTTGTCGCCGCCGACTTTGCCACCCGGGGTTGCCGAACGGATCATTCGCGATGTGCCGCGTCTTATGCATGTTCACCCATGCGCGCCGGGTCTGTGTGCACAGCAGCGCCGGTGCGCGTTGTCACCAGTCCACAGGTGCGGGTCGCCGCTGCCGGTCGCCGGCCTGTCGCGGGCTGGACGGCGTTGGCAGCGGGCATTGCGGCGATTGCGCTGATGTTGCCGATGGCGTTCCCCGTACGGCCTGTCACGCATGCGCCGCCCCCGCCGCCCCGGCTTGCCCAAAACCAGCTTGCACAAAATCGGATAAGTCTGGCTCGGATTGTGCCAGTACCCATTTTGGCGACCAAATCGCCGGCCGCGCGCTTGGCGTGGACGCATTCCGTGTTGGCGCCAGCGCCGGTGAACTGTGATTCGGGTAACGCGGTGCCGATCGTGACAGAGCCGGTTGTGGAACCGGCGCCTGTACAAATTGCTGTCGCCGTGGCTGGCGCATTACCCGTCTTACCATCGCGTCTGGTCTATGGTCCGGTGGACACCGAGGGCGCGGCCATCATCAATTGGATCATTGGGGGCTGGCGTGCAGGGAGGCATCGGGCCGGACCTGACGGGGTTATGCCTTTACCAACCGCGATCCTGGCATGGGCCATTCAGGCACCTCTGGCGCGCACCCGCGTTAACAGGCCCCGCGCGCACCCGCGTAACCGGGAAACGCGCGCGTCATCGCCGTTGCCAGATCTGCGATTGGCACAGGAACAGGCAGAGCAGGCAGCCGGCGACAGGCGCATGGTCATGATCGACCAGCACGATGTGCGAGGCAAAGCGGTGACCGATGTCGGGCACGAACGCTTCGCCGGTCCAATGGTTGGTGCCGTCGCTGACAAAGTTTTCAAACACCGGCGTGCCGGCCAGGTGGTCGGTGCCGCCCGCTGTTGCATGGTCGATCGATGCGGATCGTGACCGACCTCGATGGATTGCGCCACATGCCACGCAACGGGGGGCAGGCTGGGGCCCATGGGGATCGGGCGGGTGGCTGGCCAGCGCGGCCGCCACACCCGGAATTAGAACGCGGCTGGATAGGGACAACACCTGGTCTCATACCGCAAATTGACGGCAAGACTATGGCAGTATGCACGGCTGGTTGCGCCAAACCGCTTGCGGGCCAGGAAGGGCGCGCGCATGGAGAAGCCGTTCCCCGCGCAGACGTTGGCAAGAGAAAGATATCACCGTGTCAGCCAGAATCCTGTTGGTTGAAGATGACACCCAGATTGGCGATTATATTGCGCGCGGGTTGGACGAAGAAGGCTTTATCGTCGATCGGGCGGACAATGGTCGCGACGGGCTGTTCATGGCGACCGACAGCCAGTTTGACGTGGTTGTGCTCGACCGGATGTTGCCCGCGATGGATGGGCTGTCGCTTTTGAAAGCGATGCGCGCGGCACAAGTCGACACCCCGGTGCTGATGCTGTCGGCGCTGGGCAGCACCGATGATCGCGTATCCGGGCTGACCGCGGGCGCCGACGATTATCTTGGCAAACCGTTTTCTTTCGCCGAATTGCTTGCGCGGGTTCAGGCGCTCGTCCGTCGCCGCACCGGCACCAGCAAAGTGCAGGACACCACGATCCGCTGCGGCGATCTGGAACTTGACCGGCTGACCCGCGTGGTGCGCCGTGCGGCGCGCAAAATCGCGCTGCAACCGCGCGAATTCCGCCTTTTGGAATACCTGATGCTGCACCAGGGCGAAGTGGTGACGCGCACGATGCTGCTGGAGGCGGTGTGGGATTATCATTTCGATCCGGGTACCAATGTGATCGACGTGCATATCAGCCGATTGCGCCGCAAGATTGATGATGGCGAACAAAGCGTGCTGTTTCACACAGTGCGCGGTGCAGGGTATCGCCTGGCGGCGGACTAGTGGACCGCGGCAAGCTGTTAACGGGTAATCCGCGCCGTCTGTCACCGACGATGCTGTGGCTGGTCGCAGCGGTGTTTGTCCTGCAATTGCTGTCGAGCGCGGCGGCAATCTTTTTCCTGCGCGGGCAAATGCTGGAGGTCGTGCGGGCCGACCGCGTACGCCAGGTGCTCGATGTGCGTGACGATCTGCTGGCCACGTATTTGCAGGGCGGGCGTCCTTCGCTGGCGCAAATGATCGTGCGTCAACAAGGCAGCGCCGCCGATCCGACCGTGTTCATCGCGCTGACCGGGGGGCAGATCCCGCTGCTCAGCAATCTGGCCAAAGCACCCGCGCTCGACATTGCACCGCGCCCGCGTCCGGTGATGGTCCACCTGGGCTCTGACATTCCCGATATCGAGGGCATGGCGATCGCCGGGCAATTGTCCGATGGCGAGCGCCTGATCGTGGGGGTGATGGGCGCGACTGAAAGCCGGTTCAATCTGGCCTTTGCCACGGCGGCGGGCCTGACCATTCTGGTCGCGGTGGCGCTTGCGACGGCCAGTGCGCTGTTACTGGGGTTTGAAATCAGCCGGCGCACGCATGCGATTGCCGAAACCGCCGCGCAATTCGCATTGGGCAATTTTGGCGCGCGACTGACCGATACGCGCAGCGGCGACGGGTTTGACCATTTGCGCCTGCAAATGAACCGCATGGCCGAACGGATCGACCGGCTGGTGTCCGAACTCAGCTCGGTTTCGGCTTCGCTGGCGCACGATTTGCGCTCTCCGGTCGCGCGCCTGTCCGCCGCCATCGATACCGCGCTCGACAAAGTGGAGGAGCCGGCCGCGCTCGAAGCATTGCAGGCGGCGCGCGAAAATGCCGACGGACTGCGCCAGATGCTCGATACTGCGCTGGAAATCACCCGGCTGGAAGGGGGGGCGGTAACCGACCGGCGCCTGCCGATCGATCTGGCGCGCATCGCCGAAGATATGGCCGAATTGTACGAACCCCTGGCCGAACAATCGGGCGTGCTGCTCTCAACCCGGCTCGATCCGGTGGTGGTCATCGCCGACCGTGAACTGGTATCGCGCGCGATCGCCAACCTGATCGACAACGCGCTGAAATACGGCGCGCGGCGCGTGGTGCTGAGCACGTCGCCGGGGATTGCGACCAGCCCAGGCAGCGCGTCCGGCATTACCCCCGACGCGATGGCAGAAATCGCGGTGCTCGACGACGGGCCGGGGATCGCGGCGGAAGATCGCGACCGGGCGATCCAACGTTTCGTCCGGCTCGACAACGCGCGCACGCTGCCGGGCGGGGGGCTGGGCCTGGCAATGGTCCAGGCCGTCGCGCGGCTGCACGGCGGCGAACTGGTGCTGTCCCACGGACCGGGGCCCGGCAATCGCGGCCTGCTGGCGACGCTGCGCCTGCCGCGTTGACTGGTGGGCCTGAAGGCTGAGTCGAAACGCGCCGAAGAGCGAGTTTCGAAGTCGGTACCGGCCCGCCCCCCTGCTCATACCGCCTTTCCGAAACAAAATTTTCAGGTCCGGCAATCAGCGCGTGCCGATATTCTTTAGCGAAAGCGTCAACGAATACGAGTTGCCGCGCACTGCGTCGCCGGTCGTCACATAATCGCGTCGCCAGGTGAAGGCGAGATCGAGGCAGCCGTCGGTGTAGGCCACGCCGAAGCGGTGGCGGATCATCTGAAATCCATTGCCGCCATTGATTGGATTGTCGGCCAGAGTCGTCAGGTTGACAATCCCTGATCCGAACACAGACCAGTAATGGGCAATCGCGGCGCGCGCCGAAATCCGTAATTCCTTGCTATCCTGCAAATCTTCATAGGTTAACGGGATCGTACGATTGAGCGCGATATAGCCGATTTCGATATAAGTCTTGTGGCTGCCGATCGTCGCGTCGAATTCATTGCGGCGCAATTGCAATGTGTCCTTGTCGAGCTGAAACCGCTCGGTCAGCTGGACAATATCGCGAAATCGCACTTCGGCGCGGCCAACCACGTCGGAAAACTTTGCGGCGAGGCCGGTGCCATTGGGTACCAGGCTGTTTTCGCCGGAAAAGCGATAGGATTGTCC
>JAYTHT010000063.1:0-1910 GCA_043732365.1 Novosphingobium sp.
GCTTCGAGCAGGCGGACTTTGGTTTCGAATGGCACCGCGTCGAGTGGTGAGGCGTCGGTATACAGATGGCGATTGCTGGTGCGCGGGGCCGGGGCATGCGCCGCGCGCGCAGGATCGAGCAATTTCAGCGTTTCGCCCGCGCGCGCAATCGCGGCGGCAGAAATCTCGTTGGCATGGGCAAAGCCGGTCATTTCGCCCGACACCCCGCGCAAGCCAAAGCCCGCATCGCGCGAATAATCGGCAGTTTTCAGCCGCCCATCGTCAAATCCAAAGCTTTCGCTGGCGGTGAACTGCAAATACAATTCGCCATCATCGCACTTGCCCAGTGCATCAGACGTCAGGCGTAAAGCGTCATCGGGCGTCAAAAAGCCTGAACGATACAGCAGCGAGCGGGGGTCAGTTATTTGTGTCATCGTCGTGCCATATAGGTGCAGTCCGTGCGCCTTGCTATGTGCACTGTGTGCAAAAATCCGCGGAAGTGCGAATTTTGAAGTCGGTGCCGGCCTGCTCCCCCGGCGCGGACCGGTACCGGCTTCCCGAAACGCAAGTTTCGAGTCAGACATTCAATTTCGGACCAAACGTCTACGCCGCGTTTTCCAGATCGGCAGGCCCGCCCTTCAGGACAAACCGCTGATCGCAATATCCGCAATCGATATAACCCTTTTCGTCGATTTCCAGCCAGACGCGCGGATGACCAAGCGCGGCGGGCGTAAACGCGCCAGTCGATCGGATGCCGCCGGCGCCATCGCACTTGACGCGGGAGGAGGTCACGATAGTCGTTTCGGGGGTCGTTTCGGGGGCGTTGTTCATGGTCGATGCGACTAGCAAATGGCGCCCACCCCGACAAGCAGGCAGCGCCGCCATCTACTGACCCCTTTACGTAATGCGGCCCACGCGGCAGGGAGGTGCGCATGGAACAGACCCCCGCCATCAGCATCCGCGATCTCGTCAAACGTTACGCCCCCGCTGGCAAAGGCGAGGGCAAGCTGGCACTGGAAGGGGTCAGCTTTGACGTCCCGCGCGGGCAAGTGTTCGGCCTGCTCGGCCCCAATGGCGCGGGCAAATCGACGCTGATCAACACTTTGGCCGGGCTGGTCACCAAGACGTCGGGCACGATCGAGATCTGGGGCCACGACATCGACCGTGATCGCCGCAATGCCAAGGCATCGATCGGCATCGTGCCGCAGGAAATCGTGTTCGACCCATTTTTCACACCGGTCGAAGTCATGGAATTGCAGGCCGGGCTTTATGGCGTGCCAAAGGCGGCGCGCCATTCGCTCGAATTGCTGGCCGCGGTGCACCTTGCCGACAAAGCCAATGCTTATGCGCGGTCGCTGTCGGGCGGGATGCGGCGCCGGCTGCTCATTGCCAAGGCGCTCGTGCATACGCCGCCGGTGCTGGTGCTGGATGAACCAACCGCCGGCGTCGATGTCGAATTACGGCGGCAGTTGTGGGATCTGGTGCGCGAATTGAACGCATCGGGTGTGACCGTGGTGTTGACCACGCACTATCTGGAAGAAGCCGAAGAGTTGTGCGATCGCATTGCGATCATCAACCACGGCCGCCTGATCGCTAACAAGCCGACGCGCGAACTGGTCGACATGGCGCGTGAAAAGGTCGTCGTGCTGACGCTCGATCGGGCGATCGATGCCGCACCGCAGCACGCCTTGTTTCGCCGCAGCGTGCTGGCCGGCGAACGGCAAATCGAAATTTCATACGACAAGGACCAGACCAATGCCGGCCAGGTCATGGCGCTGGTTCAGGCCCTTGGCTGTGGCATTGTCGATGTCACGACGCGTGAGGCTGATCTGGAAGACGTGTTTGTCACGCTGACCAGCTCAAGCGGGGCTGATGGCAGCAAAGCGGCTGCATAGCCGCAGCAATCGAAAGTTTCAGCCCTGATCCGAGGT
>JAYTHT010000064.1:0-1905 GCA_043732365.1 Novosphingobium sp.
ATCGGCCAGATACAACGTAATCCCCAGCGAATCCCAAAGCGATACCGCACCATCGATCAGCGCGGGCACCTGACCCGTCGGTGAAAAGGCCCGGAATTCCTGCCAGTTCGCCGGTTTCGTAAACGGTTCAATGCGGTCGGCAAAGGCAATGCCCAGGGCTCGCATCGGCACCCATGGCCGCAACGATCAGCTTGAATAGTTCCAGTTGGCGGTGATCAGCGTGCACATAACCGCATATCACCGCCGCGCGGGTCAGATCAGGCGGATCAGGCCAGGCGGGTCAGGCCAGGCGGGTCAGGCCAAATAGTGAGCGGTGGTCTTGGCCGCGACCTCGGCCGCGGTTACGCCCGGCGCGCATTCGATCAGGCGGAATGGCGAGCTATGGTCGGGCCGGGCAAATACCGCCAGGTCGGTGACAATCATGTCGACGACTTTGCACCCGGTCAGCGGCAGGGTGCAGGCGGGAATGAATTTCGCGCTGCCGTCTTTGGCGCAATGCTCCATCACGACGATGATTTTCTTGACGCCGGCCACCAGATCCATCGCCCCGCCCATGCCCTTGATCATTTTTCCGGGAATCATCCAGTTGGCGATGTCGCCGTTTTCGGCCACCTCCATTGCGCCCAGCACGGTCAGGTCGATATGCCCGCCGCGGATCATCGCAAAGCTTGCCGCGCTGTCGAAATAGGCCGACTGCGGCAATTCGCTGATCGTCTGCTTGCCCGCGTTGATCAGGTCGGGATCGACCTCGTCATCATACGGAAACGGCCCGATGCCCAGCATCCCGTTTTCCGATTGCAGCGTCACCGTCATCCCTGCCGGGATGTGGTTCGCCACCAGCGTCGGGATGCCGATGCCCAGGTTCACATAGAACCCGTCCTGCAATTCGCGCGCAGCGCGTGCCGCCATTTCGTCGCGGGTCCAGCCCATTATACAGCCTTTCGTTCGCGAACCGTGCGAAACTCGATCTTCTTGTCATAGGGTGCGCCCACGATGATCCGCTGGACATAGATGCCGGGCAGATGGATTGCATCGGGATCGAGGCTGCCGGTGGGCACGATTTCCTCCACCTCGACAATGCACACTTTGCCGCATGTCGCTGCCGGCACATTGAAGTTGCGTGCGGTTTTGCGAAACACGACATTGCCGGTGCCGTCGGCTTTCCACGCCTTGATCAGCGCCAGGTCGGCCACGATCCCCCGTTCCAGGATATAATCCTGCCCGTCAAAGGTTTTGACCTCTTTGCCGTCTGCGACCAGCGTGCCAACGCCGGTCCTGGTGTAAAACCCCGGGATGCCCGCGCCGCCGGCGCGCATCCGTTCGGCCAATGTGCCTTGCGGACAGAATTCGACTTCGAGTTCGCCCGACAGGAATTGCCGTTCGAATTCCTTGTTTTCGCCCACATAAGACGAAATCATTTTGGCCACTTGCCGCGTGCGCAACAGCTTGCCGATGCCCTGGTTGTCGATCCCGGCATTGTTCGATGCAAATGTCAGGTTTTTGACACCCGATTTGCCGACGGCATCGATCAGGCGTTCGGGCACACCGCACAAGCCAAACCCGCCGCACGCGATCAGCAATCCGTCGCGCAGCAGCCCGTCAAGCGCGCTTGCGGCATCGGGATAGAGCTTTTTGGCCATCATGCACTCCGTTCAATTCACGTGCACACTACCCGAACCATTGATCGAAAATAGCGATACTTTTTTATGCAATCCGATAAATAACGCTGATGAAACGCCTGGCCATCTATCATTTTGAAACGCTGCTGTGGATCGACCGGCTGGGCACGTATCGTGCGGCGGCGGAACGGTTGAACACCACGCAGCCGGCGATTTCGGCGCGGGTGCGCGAGATCGAGGATCAACTGGGCGTCGCGCTGTTCCGCCGCGAAGGGCGCCAGATGGT
>JAYTHT010000065.1:0-6597 GCA_043732365.1 Novosphingobium sp.
CCGGTCACCGGATCGACTTGCGCGCCCATCCGCCACAGCGCCGCGCCCATTGCGCCAACTGTAGGAAGCACTTTGTCCGCCGGATTGTCGGCATGGCGCAGCGCGGCGGCCACCGCATAGACCAGGCACAAGATCAGGATCGGGACCGCGCCCGCGATGATCCGGCCGCGCCGGCTGGGCCGCAAATTGATGAGGCGGGTCATCGCGGCGTTACCCCTTAACCAAAGTCAGAGTTTACCATCGGCGGCGAGTTGCATGAATGTCGGGTCGTAACGCAGCTTTACATTGGCCGGATCGCCCAGCGTCTTGCCGCCGGGAAACACAATGCCGATCGCATCGACCGTCGTCGCCGCCGGGCCGAACAGACCCTTGGCAAACGAGAACTGGCGTACGCGTTCGGTTACGGTCATCAACTCAGGGCTTTTGGCCAGGGCCGTCGCGTCCGCGGCTGTATAATACAAATGCGTGGTGGCCAGTTGTCCGTCGTATCCTGCGGGCGTGGTGCCCGCGTCATGCGCCATTTGCGCGCGCGCGGCTTTGCCTGCGGCATCATCCTTGTGCATCACCGCCATCGTTTCGTACCAGATTCCCGCCAGCGCTTTGCCGAGCGCCGGGTTGGCTTTCAAGGTCGCGCTGCTGACCGCCATGACATCGAGAATTTCGTTGGGAATCTGATGGCTGTCGAACACCACAGTGGCGCCCGGGGCCTTTTTCACTTCGGACAATTGCGGGTTCCAGGCGACCACCGCATTGACCGCCGGAGAGGCAAAGGCGCCAACAATATCGGCATCACCGGTATTGACCAGTTTCACATCCGACAGTTTTAACCCGGCCTTTTCGAGCCCGCGCGCCAGCAGATATTGCGAGACCGACAGCTCAACCAGATTGACCGAACGGCCCTTGATGTCGCTGATCGAATGCGCGTTTTTCAACACTACACCGTCGTTGCCATCGGAATAATCGCCCAGGATCACCACTGAGGTATCCTTGCCGCCAGCGGCAGGTATGGTCAGCGTGTCCATCGATGTCGCGACCACCCCGTCCAATTTGCCAGCAGTGTACTGGTTGACCGATTCGACGTAATCGTTGACTTGCACCAGCTTGATCGAAATGCCATATTTATCGGCCCATTTCTTCACGATTCCAGACTCTTGCGCATACGGCCAAGGCATCCATCCGGCATAGATCGACCAGCCGATGGTGAAATCCTTTTTCGGCGCTTCGGCCGGAATCCCGTCCGCGCCGGCAGCACCGGATCTGGAATGGCCACAGGCGGAAAGCGCCAACAGACCGGCGCAGGCAAGCGTCATACGCAACGAACGGATCACGGCAGAATTTCCTTAAGTCGTGGCTGATCGGGAAGTGCCCAAGCACAGGCCATCACGCTAGAGCCAGATTTACGATACAGGGCATAGAGATAATCTATGACTTACTGATCTGCGGCCCGCTGATCTGAGGCCGACTGATCTGGGGCTGACTGATCTGGGGCTGACTGGTCTGGGGCTGACCGGTCTGAGGACGGGCGCGCAATCGGCGCAGGATCTCATCCAGAAACAACTGCGTTGGCGTGTCGCGGGTCGGCACTTGCCGCGAAAGCAGATAGATGTCGTACGACGGCTCGGCCTCGCGTGGCAGCAGCGGCCACAGCCGATCGCGTGCGACCAGGTCTTCGGCCGCCAGCACCGGCAGAAACCCGATGCCCACGCCCAGACTGATGAGCCGCTTGGCCTCGTGCACATCTTCGGCCAGACCATTGACCACTGTACCCAGCCCATAACGTTGACGCACCCGCGTAATCGTGTCGAGCTCATCGGTGCCGGTCAGCACAAACCCCTGATCGCGCAGATCGTTCAGCCGCGCGACACGGCGGCCATAAAGCGGGTGATTGCGGTCGCAATAGACTTGCTGCACTTCGACAAACAGTGGTTCGTAATTGAGTCCGACGCGCACCCCGCTGTCGCACCCGACGCCGATTTCGACTTCGCCGCGTTCGAGCGATTCAAGCACCTGGCGCCACGGCGAAACCCGCAATTCGATCTGGATCGCGGGGTGTCGGCGGCGGAATGTGGCGATCGCTTCGTCGAATTCGGGCGACACGATCGACGAAATCATCTGGATCCGTACGAGACCCTGCACTTGCTTCATCGCCTGCGCGACCTGATGCGGCACCATTCGCGCCGCCTCGAACATATCCTCACCGATGAGCAGCAGCGCGCGGCCGGCAACGGTCAGTTCGACACCCTGGGCCGAACGCAGCAGCAATTGCGTGCCGACATGATCCTCCAGCCGCTTGAGCGCGACGCTAATCGTGGGCTGTTGCCGATTGAGCTTGCGCGCAGCGGCGCCGATCCCGCCCGCGCGCACGATTTCAACAAAAGTGCGCAACAGGTTCCAGTCGACGCGCGCGGCAAAATTGCGATCGACGCGGGGCGCGGTGTCGGCACGGGGTTCGGACATGCCGCTACTCTGCCGCATCCTGCGACGCGACGCCAGATGCCAGGCGCGCGAATGGCCATTTGGGCGTCTACTGCGCTACGCCGAACCTAACCGATGCGACAGGGCTGCACGCCCTGTCGTCATATCGAACCTTAAATCGGAATGATCAGCGGCAATCGACGCGATAATCATTACCATTGGAGTCGCGGCGATAGCAATAACCGTCGTTGTGGCGGGTGATCGCGCCGACGATTGCGCCGCCAGCCGCCCCGATTGCAGCACCAGCCACAACCGATCCACCGGCAACGCCTGCAACAACTGCGCCTGCACCGGCGCCAATCAGCGCGCCATTGGCCACACGATCGTGCGTGCATCCCGTCAGCCCCGACAGGGCCAGTGTGCCAGCGGCAAGCGTGCCGCAAAGACTGCCAAAATTCATCGCGTCCTCCTTGAGTGGGCTCTCGTCAAAGACAACACAACAGACATCACAATGTTCCTGTTTGCGCGAAAACGCAAAGCCGGGCCATTCACCCCTTCGCCAATCCAATTGCGCGTCCTGCTGCCGTCGGGCGTCCCAGTACAGCATGGGCATCAACCAGCGCGGCAATCGCCCTGGCCACCGCAGGCAGTATCGGCGCCGCCCGATCCGCAGCGGAATCGACGTGCAACATCATGTGTTCGGCGGTCGCGATCACCGAACCGTCAGCACCCGTCATCGTATGAAACAGGTGCAGCCGTTTGGCATCGGCACCCAGCACTTGCGTGGTCGCGTGGATTGCCTCACCCAGCCGGGCCTGCCCCAGATGGCGCAGATGACTTTCAACGGTGTAGAACGAATGGCCGCCGGCGACATAATCAGGCCCCGCGCCGATCTGCGCCAGCAACACGTCGGTCGTGTCGCCAAACACTTTCAGATAGGCCCATTCGGTCATGTGGCCGTTGTAATCGATCCAGGCTGAATCGACATGGGTGGACAGTCCGGCAGAGCCACCAGCCGGTTTTTGTGCAGCCAGCCGTTCACCATGCGCTTTCAAAGTTGCGCCAGCGGCGAAATCGTTGGCTTTCAGCGCGGTCATCACATCGACCAGGCAGTCATCACGCTTGCGCTCATAGGCACGCAAATCGACCCCGGCCGCTTGTTCGTCGGACTGTGCCGCAATCGTGTCGGTCAATTCATCGGTCAATTCGCACGCGACCAGCCTCGTCCACGGCAGTTTCAGCGCAGGGCCGAATTGCGCGAGGAAATGCCGCATCCCGGCTTCCCCCCCGGCCAGTCGATACGTCAGGAACGTGCCCATGAATGACCAGCGCAGACCCGCGCCATAGCGAATCGCGTCATCGATTTCGGCCGTCGTGGCAATGCCGTCGTTGACCAGCCACAGCGCCTCTCGCCACAACGCTTCGAGCAGGCGATCCGCGATGAACCCATCGATTTCGACGCGCACTTGCAAGGGTTGCATGCCGCATGACGTGTACAGCGCGGTCGCGAGGTCTTTCGTGACCTGGCTGGTCGCTGTCCCGCCGCAAATCTCGACGAGCGGCAACAGGTAAACCGGGTTGAACGGGTGCCCGACGACAAAGCGTTCGGGGTGCGCCATATTCGCCTGCAACCGGGAGGGCAGCAGCCCCGATGTTGACGAACCGATCACGGTATCGACGCGCGCCACCGCTTCGATCTGCGCCAGCACACGCTGTTTCAGATCCTCGATTTCGGGCAGGCTTTCCTGAATGAAATCGGCATTTTCGACCGCATCGGCCAGGCTGGTGGCGATATGCACCGCGCCTTCGGTGGGCAGCAGCGCGCCCAGCAATCGCCGCTGTGCGCGCCGCGCATTGCCAAGCACCGCATCGACTTTGCGACCGATTTCAGGATCGGGATCGAACATCCGCACATCATATCCGGCCAGCGCAAAGCGCGCCGCCCAGCCGGCGCCGATCACCCCGCCGCCGACGAGCCCGATCGTGCGGATTGTGGTCACATCAGCCATGATCAACCCCACCGCTTGGTCAGCTTAAGCTTTTCGCGCACTTCGACAGGGCCCAAAATCCGCGCGCCCATGCCTTCCAGAATCAGCCGCGCGCGCGACACCAGATCGCCATTGCTAGCCAGCTGTCCGCGCCCCAGATACAGATTGTCCTCCAACCCGACGCGCACATTGCCGCCGGCCAGTGCGGCCATCGCCACATAAGGCATCTGCATCCGCCCGATCGAAAACCCGCTGAACACCGCGCCTGCGGGCAAACGATGCACCATTGCCATCGTCGTCAAGGGATCATCGGGCGCGCCATAGGGAATGCCCATGCACAGCTGTATCATCACCGGATCGTCAAGCAGGCCTTCCTTGATCAACTGGTGCACAAATACCAGGTGCCCGGTGTCAAACACTTCGAGTTCGGGCCGCACGCCCAGTTCCTGCACGCGGCGCGCCATGGCACGCAACATGCCCGGCGTGTTGGTCATCACATAGTCACCCGCCGCGAAATTCATCGTGCCGCAATCGATCGTGCAAATTTCGGGCAGCAATTCCGCGACATGGACCAGCCGTTCAATCGGTCCGACCATGTCGGTGCCCTCGGTTTTGAGCGGCAGCGGATTTTCGCCGGGGCCGAATACGATGTCGCCGCCCATGCCCGCGGTCAGGTTGATAATCACATCAACGCCCGAATCGCGGATGCGATCGACCACTTCGGCGTATAGTTTGGGATCGCGCGACCCGATTCCCGTGGCGGGGTCGCGCACATGGATATGCGCAATCGCGGCGCCCGCATTGGCGGCCTCAATCGCGGCGGCGGCGATCTGTTTGGGGGTGATCGGCAGGTCGGGATGCTTGTCGGCGGTTTCGCCCGACCCGGTCACTGCGCACGTGATGAATGTCTCGTAATTCATGGGTCGTGTCCGTCCTTCGTTCCGGCCCACACGATACCGCCAGGTGGTGCGCGCCGATCACGTTTTACGAACAGGCGCACACGTTTTGCGACATCATTCGGCTTCTTCACCCAGCGCATGCGACGGCACCCCCTGATAGCGCAGGCCCGGCAAAAGATGTTCGCGTTTCATCACCACGCTGTTGGCGCCCAGATGCGTACGATCATCGATCACCGCGCCATACAACGGCACCGTACCGCGTGCCATTGTCGCCCCCGCCCCGATACGCACGCGATCGACTTTCAACACGCGGTCCTCGAAGGTATGCGCTTGAAACATCGCACTGACCGTGGCGCCATCGCCAATTTCGATCATGTCGGGATCGACAACCTGGGCAAATTGCGGCCCCAACACGACGCGCCGCCCGATTTTCAGCCCCATCGCGCGCAAATATATCGGCAATAAAAATGTCCCGTCGAGCCGTCGCAAGATCGTCGCGGCATACCGCGCCCAAGCGACATAGACGTAGTCCCAGCGGCTGCACCAACACGACCACAAGGCATGCTGTCCCGGCTTTACCCGCCCGATCAGCACCCATTTCAGCCCAAGCACTGTCCCGCACAGTGCCAATAACGGCATCAACGTAACCAGCGGAATGATGACCAGCACATAGACCGCCGGCGTAACCGCACCACGCGCCGCCGTCAGCGCGCGAAACCATTCCGCCGTCAGGACCACCGGCAGGACCGGCAGGACAAACCGCAAGGCTTCCCAGAACAGCCGGTTGGCATAGCGCAATGGCGAAGGATCGAAAGTCAGGCTGCGGTCCAGTGCGATGACTTCACGGCGTGGCAGGTCAAAGGCCGGATGGCCAAACCGCGCGGCCCCTGTGGCGATTTCGGCGGCATTTGCGGGCGTTGCGATCCCGATCAGGATGTCATCGGGCAAATGTTCGCCCGGCGGGATGACCACGTGGTTGCCCAAAAACGTATTGCGCCCCAGCGCAGTGTGCCCCAGCCGCACCGTGCCATGGCGGACAATCCCGCCGCCCAGATAAATCCCGTCTGCAAAGAACGTTTCAGCGCCGATCGTGACCAGTTCGGGCACCACATCAATGATCGTGCTGATTTCGCAGGCAGTACCGATGTCCATCCCCGCCAGCCGGAGCCAGCGCGGCCAGAACATCGTGCCGGTCAGCCATTCGCCCGACAGCGTCAGCATCCCCGCCTTTAGCCACGCGCGCAAATACGCCAGGCTCCAGCGCGAAATCGTGCCGGGCCGCACCGGCCCCATCA
>JAYTHT010000066.1:0-6583 GCA_043732365.1 Novosphingobium sp.
CTGGATGCGGAACGGACCGGGGGCCTAATTCGGGGCCTTGCAATGCTTCCGCACGATCAGGGCTCCCGGTGGCGCTGATGGTAACCGACTCTGCGAGGACCGCATTGCTTTCATATTCGAGAGTGATCGGGACCGCGTTTCCAATCTCGGGTCACGCCCGGACTGGCGCGATCGTGGCGTAGTGCACTTGTCACATCAATCACATACGCGTGTCATCTTTGATCGACGAATGACCGGCGGAGAATGAGCCATGGTTGATAACACCCGGTACGGCCTTGAACGGATGAAAGACGAGATTGCCGACAGCTTTGACGAAGAGCTTGAGCTGGAAATGGACGAGGCGCGTCTCGATCTGTTGATCGACAAAGATGAGCCGCTCGATCGCAAGAGGATGGACCGGAGCACGTATTTTCGGGAATTATTCCGGTTGCAGCACGAACTGGTGCGGTTGCAGGACTGGGTCCAGTTCAAAAAACTGAAAGTCGTCGTGCTGTTCGAAGGGCGCGATTCCGCGGGCAAAGGCGGCGCGATCAAACGCGTGACGCAGCGGTTGAATCCGCGCACCTGCCGCGTCGTTGCGCTGCCCGCGCCAACCGAGCGCGAACGCCACCAGTGGTATTTTCAACGCTATGTCACGCATCTGCCGACCGAGGGCGAAATCGTGCTGTTCGACCGGTCATGGTACAATCGCGCGGGTGTCGAGCGCGTCATGGGTTTTTGCAGCGAAGCCGACGTCGGTGAATTTTTCCGCACGGTGCCCGAATTTGAAACCATGCTGGTGCAATCCGGGATCATTCTGATCAAATACTGGTTTTCGATCACCGACGACGAACAGGAATTCCGGTTCCAGATGCGCATCCATGATCCGCTGAAACAGTGGAAGCTGTCGCCGATGGATATGGAAAGCCGGATACATTGGGAAGATTATACCAAAGCCAAAGAGGAAATGCTGGCGCGCACTCATTCGGCCCGGGCGCCGTGGTGGGTGGTGGCGGCCAATGACAAGCGGCGCGCGCGGCTGAATTGCATCACGCATTTGCTGGCGCAGATCCCGTATGAGGATGTGCCAAAACACGACATCACCCTGCCCGTGCGGCTGCACAGCGCCGATTACGTGCGGCATCCGGTGCCGCCCGAATTGTATGTTCCCGAAGTGTATTGAGCTAGTCCGGACGCAACCCCGTTGCCTTGCGCGCCAGCGCGCCACTGCACCATAGTGCGGCCCAGATCAGCACAGGTTGGGCGATCATGCGCGGGCCATGATAGGCCCAGCCCAGCCCATGGTCGGGCCGCGCCAGATCCATCATCAAGTGGTTTACGTTTGCGGGCCACACGCACAGCGCATAAGCGGCCAGTCCCCACCCGGCGGCCACGCGCAAGCGCGGTGACCATGCTTGCGCCAGCCCGATCGCGCCCGCCAGTTCGGCCAGCCCGGTCAGCGTGATCACCAGCGGCGCAGCGGGGACCCAGGCGGGCGTGATCATCAGGAACGGCGCCGGCTTTACCAGGTGAATGATCCCGGCGGAAAAATAAAACACGATCAGGAAATAGCGCGTGATGCGTCTGGCAATCATGGTCCCATTTCCCGTTATTCTGGTACAACTGGTGCACGCGCCGCGATGCGCCATGGCGCGCGGCCCACGCAACAATGGCATGTCGCATGAATTCTGCCCAGGCCGTAAAATTTTCACAGTCTTGACGCCACGTCCCGATTGCAGGCGAGTCGCGCTTGCGCCATACCGATCGCCATGATCCGAAACACCACGGTTATTGTGCGCCGCGCCTTGCTCTTGTTGTTGCTTTGGATCGGCTCGGCCACCACCGCGCATGCAGCCAACTGCAATGCCCCGACTGCACAAGGATCCACCGGACCCTCGGATTGGCAATCGTATTGCTGGATCGATTTCTCGACCTATAACAGCACGACCGCAGCTTCGCCCGGCGGCCAGAACTTCAGCCTGACTTTGCAGGATGGCACGGTCATGGCGTTCAACCTGAAAGTTACGGGGACCACGCTGAGCCCGGTGACCAGCCCGTCATGGAACGGCGCGGCGATCGGCAACACCGCGATGACTGGCATCGCCGGATCCCCAGTGCTGTATGCCACGGGTACCGGCACGACGACCGCCACCATATCCGGCCTGACGCTGACGCCGCCTGCCGGTGCCACGGGCGCAAACAATTACATGATGGCGTTTGCCGACGGCGAATCGACCAATTCGGGCGAATCGCTGCAATTTGTCACCAACGGCGGCAATTGGGTGGTGCTCGATCAGGCGGGCCCGATTAGCGGCAACAGCTATCCGGCCGAATCGATTTCGACCACGACCGCGACCGAAACCGGCAATGCCAACACCACAGTCGGGGCGTATATCTTTGGTACGACAAGGCCGACGTCTATCACCACTACGCTGGCTTCGGGCGGGTTGCAGGGGTTTATGATCGCGGTGCGCATTGCCTCGATCCGCGTGGCCACGACGATTGCCGATGCGCGCGCCAATGCCGCCGACCAGTTCACGTATACCGTTTTGTCCACCGCCAGTTCGAGCACGCTCGCCGCCGCCACATCGAGCGGCACCGCGCTGACCCCGTTTACTTTAGCCGGGCTCACGACTGCGGCCGGGGTCCCGCTGACAGTGGCCCAAACCATGGCATCGGGCAGTGTCAGCACGCTGACGCATTACCAGTCCAGCCTGACATGCACGAATGCCACCACCGGATCGGCGACGGTCATGCCGACCGGCGTGACAGTCGCCAGTTATTCGCTGGGCGCGCTGGCCTATGGCGATGCTGTGATATGCACATATACCGAAACGCCGTATCCCCACCTGACGCTGCAAAAAACGCTGGGTGCGGGCGGGCGGCAATTCAGCGGCGACCAGTTTGTCATGAATATCGCGCAGGCGGGCACGACGATTGCCACGACCACGACCAGCGGCACCGGCACCACCGTGACCAACCCGGCCACCCCGCAAACTCAGGTCGCCCCCGCCTCTGCCTATACTTTTGCGGAAGCTAATTCGGGTACGACCCTGACGAACCAGTACACGTCGGCGCTGGCCTGTACCAACAGCTATACCGCATCGGCGACAAAGCTGCCGTCAACAGTGGGGGGCAGCATTACCCCGGCGATGGGTGATGTCGTGTTGTGCACGCTGACCAACACCAAAGTCGCCGCCAACGCCAACCTGACCATCGTCAAAAGCTCTGCTCTGGTGTCCGACCCGGTCAATGGCGCGACCAATCCCAAATCGATCCCCGGCGCAATCGTCGCCTATACCCTTAGCGTAACCAACTCCGGACCGTCGGCAGTCGATGCCAACACCGTGTTGATCATCGACACATTGCCCTCGCAATTGTCGGTCGGCACTGCGGCATCACCGACATTCGTGCAAGGATCGCCCACCAGCGCGCTGACATTTACCACCAGCACCGACATCGCCTTTTCCAGTTCGACCACCGCGCCGACCAGTTACGCCGCGTGCAATTATACGCCGACGTCGGCGTATGACACGGCGGTGCATTTCATCTGCCTCAATCCCAAGGGCACGATGGCCGGATCGACCGGCAGTCCATCGAATTTTGCCATCACGATCAATACCAAAGTGAACTGAGGGCCTGACCCGAAACGCGCGAAAGGGCGCGTTTCGGGTCAGCCACAATGCTTAACGCCGCACTTTGCCGTCGAGCCCCAGAAACCCGAACGTGCTGGTGTCGAATTTCAGCCGCATGCTGACGTAAACGCCTTTCGCGGTGTTGTTGGCGGCGGCAAAGTCAGCGTCGCGATAGCCCTTGATGTTATAACCGATCATCATCAGCACGTTCTTCATCGGCACGAACCCCACGCTGGGCCCGATCGAAAACCGGGTCGTGTTGTCGGTCGGACTGGTCAGGACCGAGGCCTGGCCACCGATTTCAAATTTTTCACCCACGCCGATATGTGCACCCAGACCCGCCATCATCGTCGTGCCCGCCAGGTTGTAGCCATCATACGCATCGAAATTGCGGCGCGCTGCGACAAACAGGCTGACTTCACTGCGTTCGACCAGCGCGTCATCGTGGCGGCCGAACGGTGTCCAGTTGACCGATGCCGACAGGATCAGCCGCCGCGCATGAGCGTCACCGCTGGTCAGGCCAGAAGCCAGCGAGCTGCCCGCAGCGGCGGTCGCCAGCGACGCCACTGTCCCAGTTCCCGTCCCAGTTCCCGTACTGGTGCCGACCAATGCATAATCGGTCCGATATTCAGCGCGCGCCAACCAGGCGAACGGCGAGAAATGGGGTCGCCAGGCCAGCGCGACCGTCGCATCGAGCACATCGGTCACGGTGCCGTTGGTGCCAACTGCATGTGTGTAAGTCAGGCCGGAACCCAGGGCCTTGCCGTCGCCCAATTGGTGGATCAGGCCCGCAGTCAGGCCATGACGCTGCGACAGTTCACCATTGCGATATTCGCCGCGCACCGTCGCGCTCCACAGGTCCTTATGCCAGGCCATGCCGAGCGTGACGGCGGTGAAGTTTTCGATCAGCGACGTCGTCGCAATGCCGTTGCCCGAAGATGTTCCGGTCAAAGTGCTGGCCCCCGTCGTTGGCGATGTCGTCGCCGACGTCGTGGCCGTCGCCGCGCTCGACAGCCCGGTCACAGCCGAGGACAGCCCGGCCAGCGAACCGCCGGACAGCACCTTGTTGGTATCGAGCGTGGTGTCGAGCGTCAGGTGGCGATTGATCGCAAAGCTTTGCGACAGGCCAAACGCCGCGAACGCGCGTTGCATGTTTTCGTCGATATTCTGGTTGCCCAGGCCGGCGGTCATGTGTCCGCCCTTCCAGGGCTGCACATCGATGCCGACCCGTCCGGTGCGCGTTTTCAGTTCGGTGCTGTCGGCCAGTTCATAGCTGCCGACCAGGCGCGCGTGGCTGTTCAGCGCATAACGCGCACCGACGGTCAGACTGCCCGGCAGGCTGGCTGCATCGGCACCACCCAGCGGCACCGACGTGGCAGCCGACAGTTCAAGCCGGTTGCCCAGCAATTTCTGCGTGATGCTGGCATCGATCGTGGTCGATGTTCCATGGCTGATCCCGTCGTTTTCACGCATCGTGGTCATGCCCAGGTTCGCCTGTGTCTGCTTGTCGCGGTATTGCAATTTGAACGAGGCCTGTTTGCGGTTGTCGATCACGCCCAGCCCGTCGTCGAGCCACAAGCTGGTCGCCAATGCGAACTTGCTGGTCAATTTCTTGCGCGCGTCGATGCCGATGCGGCGATGGCCCAACTGGGTATCGCCCGTCTGCCCAACGCCGAAATTCGCATCGGCGCTGCGGGCATAGGCCAGCACATCCAATAGCTTGTCGTGATGTTCTTCTTCGATGATCCAAGCGCGCGATACGGCGCC
Source organism: Novosphingobium sp. (assembly GCA_043732365.1). Classification (GTDB taxonomy): domain Bacteria; phylum Pseudomonadota; class Alphaproteobacteria; order Sphingomonadales; family Sphingomonadaceae; genus Novosphingobium. The sequence goes on from JAYTHT010000066.1 coordinate 5,382, forward strand.
GGCAAATGTCGAGATGGCACCTTCGGCACGCAGTTCGGTCGTTCTGGTGATCTGTAGTTTCAGGTCGGCGGCTGCTTCGGTGCTGCGCCCCGTGGTCGACCCTTGGGTGGTGGTGTCCGAGATTACGGTGGCACCGACCCGCAGGCGTTTGTCACGCGTGGTGAAATCCGCACGGACCGCGCCGACAAAAGTGTTTGCACCGGCAATCGTGGGGTCGATGTCATAATCCACCACCGCATATTGCGGATTGAGACTGGCATCGCGCGACAACAGCGGCTGTTTGAACGTGATCGTGCCGGCAATCGGGTCGATCGTGTAATCGGCATAGGCGGTCAATGTCGTCGTGCCGAGCACGATGTCGGGGCGCATGTGATCGCGCACTTCGACCGTCACGACATCGGTGTTGAGCATGACCGCGTTCGACGACAGCGGATACGGGCCCGACAATCCGTTTCCGGCAATCTCGTCATGACGGTGCGTCGTCGATGTGCGCGCGCCAAATGCCTGGAGATGCAGCCCGCCCATGCGCGCTTCGGACTTGATGCCCGTCGCGGTGCGCGCAAATTTGGCCAGCCTGGTCTGATTGAAACCCGCCTCGACATCACCGAAAATCGCATAGAACGTGGCGGTTTCGATGCGGATATATAGCTTGTTGCGGCTGGCGGCATCAAACCGCCGGCTCGAACCATCGCCATAGACGGTGTAATAGGCGCGCGGATCGATTGTGCCCAACACCGTATGGTCCGTCGCCTGCTTGGCGCTGTCATAGGCCAGCGTCAGCAGGAATTTGCCCAGCACGCGGCCTTTGGCGTAAAATGCGGTGCGGGCGTGCTGGCCCAGATCGCTGGAAATCGCGCCGGTTGTGTTTATGGAGGTCTTGTCCATATTGTCGGCGATCGTACGCGCGCCCAGGCTGCCTTCGGCCAGGCCGACGATGGTCCAGTCGATCTTGCCCGGCTTGACCCAGCCTTCGAGAGTCTGGCTGTGATGCTGATCATTGTCGGCAAAGTTGAAATTCAATTGCAGCGCACCGCTGGCCATCGTCGGGGCCAGTTCGATCAGGGCGATCCCGTCATCGCCTTTGACTGTCCAATGCGGTGCCTGGCGGGTCAGGCCCGATAACGCGCGCGATTGCATCATGTCGATCGCATCGGCGCTTTCATACGGGCTGGAAATGGTCACTTCGCCCGACAGACCGGCGT
>JAYTHT010000067.1:0-1896 GCA_043732365.1 Novosphingobium sp.
ACCAGCTTGGCCAGGACATAGCCGGGCATGAACTTGCGCTCGACCTGGACTTTTTTGCCGCGTTTGACTTCGGTCACGGTTTCGGTCGGCACTTCGACCGCTTCGACCAGTTGCGTCAGGCCTTTGCGCTCTGCTTCGGAGACGATCGCCTCCCGGACTTTGTTTTCAAAGCCGGAATAAGCGTGGATGATATACCAACGGGCCATAGTGATTTCCTGAACAGAACGAACGGCTAGATTGTGGTCGGGTGCAGCATGCGACGGCTAGATTGGTCGCGTGCAACACACTCCAGCAATCAGGCAAGCTGGAGAAGAAGCCGGACGGCATACCCGAACAGGGTGTCGATACCGAGGAAGAATATCGACAGTATCAGCATCATGACGCCCACGAAAATCGCGGTGGTCACGGTTTCCTGACGTGTCGGCCACACGACTTTGCGTGCTTCGGCCTTGACCTGGTTAAAAAACTCGCTCGGACTGGTCCTGGCCATGGCTCTTGTCTTGCCTTCAACGAAATTGGTCACGAGTTCCGCCTAGGGGTCATCGCCGCCCCGGACAAGTCCGGGAGGGGCGGGTAACACTCCAAATCTACGGGGAGAGATTCGCGTTTAGGCGGCGACAAAGAAAAACGCAAGAGAGAGGGAGTTTGGGTAGTGCCTTTGCCCGGATTCGCCAAAGAGCGAATTGGGGAGACGGTACCAGCCCGCCAATCACCCCCGGAACATCGCGCGCACGCCATTGCGGCCCGATCGTTTGGCTTCGTACAGCGCCAGGTCGGCGCTATCGAACAGCGCCTCACGGCTCATGCCCGGGCGCAATTGCGCAAGGCCGCACGAAATCGAGGTCAGCACGCGGACATTGCCGATGACCACGATCGGCTCGGTCGCCACCACCCGCGTGATCCGTTCGCAGATTGCATGTGCCGATTCGAGATCGCAGCGGAACAGGATCGCGAATTCATCCCCGCTCATCCGCCCAACCACGTCATCCTGGCGCGTTCCGGCGAGCAGGCGGCGCGCAATTTCGACCAGCGCGGCATCGCCTGCCGAATGGCCATGGGTGTCGTTGACCGCCTTGAAATGATCGACATCGATCAGCGCCAGTGTCACCGCGCCCCCCGGCGTGACCGCCGCCGCCTCGATCGCGCGGGTAAACCGCTGGCGAAATCCGGCACGGCTGAACACGCCGGTCAAATCGTCGGTATCGATCCGCCGCGAAATCGCCACTTCGCGCGCTTTGCGCAAAGTGATGTCGCGCAATATGATCACCGAACCGACCGCATGCGCGTTTTGGCCGTCAGGCGCGTGTTGCGCCGTACGCAACGAAGCCTCCAGCGTGATCTGCGGCTGGTTGGGTGATCGAAACTCGACCGTACGCAGCGCGTCGTCATCGCCCGCTGGTCCACGCAGAATCTGATCCAGATCCACCCCGGCGCGCGCTGCCAGCGTCGCCAGTGGCACTCCGACCAGATCCTGTGACGCCAGGCCCAGATAATCGCGCACCGGCCCATCAGCCCAGCGGCAGATCCCCGCGCCATCAAACCCGAGTATCGCGTCGGGCGAATGCGTCATGATCAGCCGCAGGAATCCCTCGCGCTCTGCCAACAGCGTGCGCGCCTCTGCGCGCGAGGCGACAATGGCTGCCACCGGCAACGCGGTGCACATCATCACGGCGAGATAAAACTGGAAAAACAGCGTCTGAAACATGGGTCCCTGGTGCGTCAGCGCCATCGGCCCGGCCATGTGCACAGATGCGATCGTGCCGATCGCTTCGACCAGAATAACCCCTGCCAAAGTCGCGAGGCGCCCTTGCCCGAATGACAATATCAGCAACGTGGAAAATGGCAGGAACAGGATCGGCAACCCGGTCTGCGCAAAAACAACCGCAGTCGTCAGCG
>JAYTHT010000068.1:0-6574 GCA_043732365.1 Novosphingobium sp.
GCCTCGGCCAGCAAATACGCGCCGGTATCCAGCGCGCCAAGCGCCACCCCGCGCCGCGCCGTGCGCCGCAACGCCGCCATCAAAGACCGGCTGATCCCCCGGCGTGGTTCGAACCCGGCGCACAGGATCAAGGCCGACATCAAGGCCGACGCCTGTTCATCCAGTGGTCCATCAACCGCAATTTTCATCCCGCACGACGCCTCGACCGGTTGGCCGTCCGCCGAAAATAGCCGCCATGCGAAAATCGGCCGCCGGGCCAGCCGATTGGCGACTCGCAACGGCTCCATCGCCGCGACAAAGCCCATCGCGGAAAACCCCGGAACGAGGTAAAAGCAGTATGTTTCCTGCTGTAAGGGCGCAAACGCGGCATGCATGGCAAGAGACAAACACAGATTCGGCGCACAACAAAACCCGTTTTAGCTAATGCCATGCAATCTGTGTGCTAGTCGCAAAATGGGTGCGTCGTGTCGCAAAGCTGCAAGGGCCGCGCAACATCAGGGTTAGACTGCACAATCCGGGTCGAGTTAAAAAGGAATCGCGGCATGGATCTGAAGATCACCGAGGCGGGCCAGTTGCAAGTCGCACACGCCGGCGCCGCGCCGGTCGTGCTGCACCCGGTGTGGCTGCGCGAACGCCTGCCCGATGCCAGCGTGATCGATCCACAAACCGGGCAACGGCTGGAAGAAGCCGCCGAAACGCCCAATGATCTGCGCGTCACTGCTGCGCAACTCGATGGCACGATTGCGTTTTCCGACGGGTTTGCAACCCATCTGCCTGCCGTGTGGCTGGCCGGGGCAATCATCGGCAACACCGCACCTGACCACCACGTCCACTGGGATGGTACGCTTGATCGCGCCAGCTTTCCGGCGGCGGATCTGGATGATGTGCGCCATGATCCGGCGGCGCTGTCGGCGTTGCTGCGCGGGCTCGATGCGTATGGTTTTGCGGTCGTGCGCGGTGTACCGATCGAAATGGACGGGGCGATTGAACTGGCCAATCTGCTTGGCCCGATCCGCGTGACCAATTGGGGCGGGATTGCCGATGTGAAAGCGATCCCCAATGCTTATGACCTGACGATGACGCCGCGCCACCTCGAACCGCACAGCGACAATCCCTATCGCGACCCGGTGCCAGGGTATATCCTGCTGCATTGCCTGGTGAACGATGCCGATGGCGGGGATTCGACACTGGTCGACGGGTTCCACGCTGCCGCGATCTTGCGCCGCGACAATCCCGACGCATTTGCCACGCTGGCGCAGACCGATGTCACATTCCGCTATCACGATGAAACCGCGTTTCTGGAAAACGACTGCCGGTTGATCGAATGCAATGCGGCGGGCGATGTCGTGCAGATCCGCTATAACAACCGCACCGAAATGATCGGGCGGCTGCCGATCGACCAGCTGGATCGCTATTACGCCGCGCGCGCAGCGTTCTGGAAACTGATCGCACCCACATCGCCGCTGACATTGCGGTTCCGGCTGCAACCGGGCGAATTGATGATGATGGACAATTACCGCCTGTTGCACGGCCGCACCGGCTATACGCTGGACACCGGATCGCGCCACATGCGCCAATGTTACCTGGATCGCGACACCGTCGGCAGCCGCCGCCGCCTGTTGCAGTCCGCCTGAAGGAGCCACGCTTATGTTCCGCCATTTCGACAAAGCCACCGCCGCCGACTGGAAGCCGATCAACGAGAAGTTTGCGCTGTTTCAGAAGAGCATTGCGGCACAGATGATCACGCATCTGCAACTGCTGGCGACCCACGATCTGGGCTATCCGGTCGATCGTTATGTCCATTCGTTGCAGACCGCGACACGCGCGATGCGCGATGGGGCGGATGATGAAATGATCGTTGTTGCGCTGTTGCACGACATTGGCGATACGCTCGCTCCGATCAACCATGGCCCGCTGGCGGCGGCGATGCTGGCGCCGTATATCTGCGCAGACAATGCTTGGCTGATCGAACATCACGAGGAATTTCAAGGGTTTTTCTACGCCGAATATTGCGGCGGGGACAAACACGCGCGCGACCAATACCGCGACCATCCCGCTTTTGCCCGTACCGCCCGGTTTACCGACGAGTGGGACCAGAAGGCATTTGACCCGGATTACGACACACTGCCGATCATGGCATTCCTGCCCGCGCTGGAAACCGTGTTTTCGCGCGCGCCCTGGACTGCCTAACAGGCCCGGACTGCCCGCAAGGCCCGAACTGCCCGCAAGGCCCGGACTACCCACAAGGATTCCCGTCGATGACCAGCGAACTTGATGTTGTAGAAGATTGGCGCGTGTTCGCCACTGACCAGTCCCTGTCGCGCGTCACGCTGGCGGGCGAAGAGACGATCGTGACCTGGAGCGACGGCCGCGAATCCGGGTATCACCGCTATTTCCTGCGCGACAATTGCACGTGTTCGCAATGCTATCTGCCGCTGACCCGCGAACAGCTGTTTGAAATCACCGATGCGCCCGTCGACCTGGCAGTACACAGCACGTCGATCGCCGCCGATGGTGCGCTGTTGATCGGCTGGTCCGACGGCCATGCCAGTCGTTATGCCGCTGGCTGGCTGCGCAGCCACGCATCCGATGCGATCAGCCGCGCCGAACGCCATGCCGCGCGCCCGCAATCGCTCATCTGGGGCGGCGAATACGCCGACGCGCTGCAATCGTTCGACTATGCCGATATCATGGCCGATGACACGGCGCTGTGGACGTGGCTGGGTGCGCTGCGGTCGTCGGGCCTGACATTGGTCAAAAACGTGCCGGCCGAACACCACGCACTGCTCGCCCCGATCGCGCGGATTTCGCATTTGCGCGAAACCAATTTTGGCCGGGTGTTCGACGTGAAGTCAAAGCCGGTGGCCGACAGCGCTGCCTATACTAGCGTGTTGTTGCCAGCCCATACCGACCTGCCGACACGCGAATTGCAGCCCGGGCTGCAATTCCTCCACTGCCTGATCAACGATGCGGTCGGCGGCGAAAGCATCTTTGTCGATGGCTTTGCCATTGGCGAGGCCATGCGCGCGCAATACCCGGCCGAATTCGCCACGATCACCACGGCACCGATGGCATTCTGGAACCGCGACGACCGCACCGATTACCGCTGGAACGCGCCGCTGATCGCGCTGAACGGCGATGGCGACCTGGGTGAAGTGCGATTTGCCAATTTCCTGCGTGGGCCGATCGATGCCCCGGCGCATACTATGGGCGAAGTCTATGCCGCGCTCCGCCTGTTTCAGGCGATGTGCCGCGACCCGAAATATTTTATCGAACGCCGCCTGACACCCGGCGACATGTGGGCATTCGACAATCGCCGGGTGTTGCATGCACGACGCGCATTCGATCCGCAGACCGGCGAACGGCATTTGCAGGGCGCGTATATCGATCGCGACGAGATCAATTCGCGCTGGCGCGTGCTGGCGCGCGAATTGGGGGAAGATTGCTGATGGCCACAGTTTGTGCCGAGACGTTCGGTAACGCAGAACGCCAGACGCGTCATGATCTGGCGGCTTGCTATCGGCTGGCCGCGCGGTACCGCATGACCGACACCATCTATACCCATATCACCGCGCGCATTCCCGGCACCGAAGACATTCTAATCAATCGGTTTGGCGACCAGTTCCACGAAGTGACCGCCAGCAGCCTGATCCGGTTCGGCATTCACGAAGGCCCATCGACCCGCGATGTCAATCCGGCAGGCGCGGTGATCCACACCGCGATCCATGCCGCGCGCCACGATGTCGGGTGCGTGATGCACACGCATACGACCGCCGGTGTAGCGGTCGCGTGCCAGGCCCAGGGCCTGCTGCCGATCAGCCAGCACGCGCTGCAATTCTACAACCGCATCGCCTATCACGATTACGAGGGCATCGCACTGCTCGAGGATGAAAAACCCCGGCTGGTGCGTGATCTGGGGATGCATGGTGCGCTGGTCCTGCGTAACCACGGGTTGTTGACCGCGTATCCGACCATCGCCGAAACGTTTGCGGCCATGTTCAACCTGGAACGCGCCTGCCAGATCCAGATCGCGGCGATGAGCGGCGGCGCGACGCTATACCCGGTCACCGAACCCATCCGTGAACTGACCGCCCGCCAAAACGACAATTTCGGCGGGCAGGAAACCGGCGCGCCCGAATGGGCCGCGCACATCCGCGACCTTGAACGCACCGACCCCGACTTCGCCCACTGAGTGAGATCAATGCCGCAAAGCTTTGCCGTCGTTGCCGATTCAACCCCGTTCCTGGTCGATGCGTTCACGCACGCAGGCGCCGATGACACGCTGATTGCGCATCGTATGGGTCAGGCTGACGAGGCGACGATGATCGCCCGCGTCGCCGGATACCCGGTGATCATCGTCAACGAAACCCGGATCAGCGCGGCCGTGATGGACGCCAGCCCCGCGCTGAAACAGGTGTTGTTCCTGGGCACGGGCGCGGCCAATTTCGTCGACCTGTCCGCTGCCGCCGCGCGCAATATCCCGGTGCATACGATCAAGGGCTATGGCGATCGCGCCGTCGCCGAACACACCATCGCGCTGGTCTTTGCGGTGTATCGCGACATCCCGGCCCAAAATGCCAGCATCCGCGCCGGCGGCTGGGCGGGCGCGCCGATCGGCGAATTGACGGGCAAGACAATCGGTCTGGTCGGGCTGGGCGCGATCGGCAGCGAAGTCGCGCGGATTGCCCACGCGCTGGGATTGAAAGTCATCGCCTGGGCGCGCCGGCCGATCGATCTGCCGGGTGTCGAACAGGTCGATCTCGACACTTTGTTAGCGCGTGCCGACATTGTCTCGCCGCATCTGGCCTTTACGACCGAAACCGCCGGTTTTCTCGATGCCCGACGGCTGCGCCAGATGAAGCGCGGCGCGGTGTTCATCAACACCGCGCGCGCCGAATTGACCGACGAGACCGAATTGCTGGCGATGCTGCACGACGGCCACCTTGCGGGCGTCGGGCTCGATGTCTTCACCGCCGAGCCGCTGCCCGCCGACCATCCCTTGCGCAGCGCGCCACGTGCCGTGCTGACATCGCACACCGGCTGGCAAAGCCCCGAAGCCGTCGCGCGACTGATCGGCACCGCCGTTGATATCCTGCAACGCGAACGCGCGGTGCTTGGGCTTTAAACCGGGCACCGTCATCCCGATATAATGCCTGACTTTGCAGCACGGACAATTCATGCCCAAAAACCGCTATCACGACGGGCCGACCAGCGATCATTTCGACGGCCGCTTTTTCAACACCGCGCCGCAAACATCCGACAAGACATTCGCCGACATCCGCAAATGGCGCAACACCTCCAAACGGGCACCATGGCCAGCCCAGGTGCCCGTCCAGACCACCGTGCCCGAACAGCGTGTCGCGGGCGCCAGGATCACATTGGTCGGCCATGCCACCGTGCTGATTCAGATTGCGGGCCTGAACCTGCTGACCGATCCGGTTTGGTCCGCCCGCTGCAGCCCGGTCCAATTCGCCGGCCCCAAACGCGTCTGTATACCCGGTGTCCGGTTCGAAGACTTGCCACCAATCGACGCCGTGCTGCTCAGCCACAACCACTACGACCACCTCGACCTTGCGACGATGCGCAAGCTGGTGCGTCACCACGACCCGTTGATCATCACCCCGCTGGGTAATGAAACGGTCGTGCGCCGCGCGATCCCCAAGGCGCGGGTCGTCACCGGCGACTGGTGGCACACCCAACACCAGGGTGATGTGACAATCACCCTGGTGCCTGCGCAACACTGGTCGGCGCGCGGCATCCACGACCGGCGTATGGCGTTATGGTGCGGGTTTGATGTGCGCGCGGGCAACCACTCGATCTATTTCGCCGGCGACACAGGCTATGGTGATGGCACTTTGTTTACCACGATCCGCGAACGGCTGGGCTCGCCCGATGTCGCGCTGCTGCCGATCGGCGCTTATGCCCCGCGCTGGTTCATGGGCGACCACCACACCGACCCGGCACAGACCGTACAAATCATGCGCGACCTTGACGCCAAACGCGCGCTGGCGATCCACTGGGGCGTCTTTCCGCTCAGCGATGAAGGTCGCGATGATCCGGTGGTCGAGCTAAAGCAGGCATTGGTAGAACAGGGCATCGCAGCGGGCCGGTTTCGCCACGACGACCCGGGGTCTGTGTTCGACCTGATTTAAAATACGTACCGCACCGGTCATGCGCCATTCCCGCAACTGCGGGAACGGCGCACAATGCGTCTGGAAATAACGGTTTAGCGATCAAACCGGATGTCGGTGTTCAACAACCGCTCAGCCCTTTTTCAAATGCCGGCGGCCCAGCAATTCTGCGATCTGGATCGCGTTCAACGCAGCGCCCTTGCGCAGATTGTCAGACACACACCACAGCGCCAGCCCGTTATCGACCGTCGAATCTTCGCGCACGCGCGACACATACGTCGCATAGTCGCCGACGCATTCGACCGGCGTTACATACCCACCGTCTTCGCGTTTATCGACCAGCATGATGCCCGGTGCCTCGCGCAATGCGTCTTGCGCTTCGGTCGCGCTGATTTCGTTTTCGAATTCGATATTCACCGCTTCGGAATGGCCGACAAACACCG
>JAYTHT010000069.1:0-6572 GCA_043732365.1 Novosphingobium sp.
ATCGCCCAGATTGACCAGGCCGTTTTTCGACGCGTGCAGCCCCTGTTGCACATAAGGCAGATTGTCCATGTCCTGTTCGAACACATCGCCCAGAATGCCCAGTTCCGGCGCCGCCGTCCATTTTTCGTCGGGCCCCAACAGGTTCATCGGCACGCCGTGCGGCATCGGATCGCCCTTTTTCACGCGCGCCAGTATGCGCACTTCCATCAGGCATGTGTCGGGCGTTCTTCCGGGGCGCCAGCGATAAACGATGTTGGGCATGAACCCGCCCCACGGCGCAAAATTGGGAAACACGTTATAGACCAGCCCGTCGAGCAATTCGGCATCGGTGGCGTGATCGAGATTGTAGTCGCTTTGCGCGCTATAGCCCTGGCGCATCGCCTCGCCCAGCGCAGCCCGCGCGGACATGCCCTCTGGCACAGCCACTGCATATGGATCGCCTGCCGCGTCATAATTGTCGGCAGAGCGCCCGTTGAATTTCACGAATTCATCGACGATCCATTGCTCGGTCTTGCCCTCTGGATCGAGATGCGGCGACATGATGCCAAATGGCACATGATTGACATTCACATTGTCACCATATGTCCAATAGGCGCTGTTGGCATCACCGGTAAACGGCAACAGCTGCGGATGCGTGATCACCGTATGCCACGCTTCCATGAACGCCTCGGTCGTCACTTTCCAGTTGGCCTGGACTTCCTTGGCCACCCAGATCACCGTTGTGCAATCTTCATGGCGCCAGCGTTTGAAAAATTCGGGGATCGGCGCGAGGAATTCCTCCAGCGTGGGCCCACCCGGATCTTCGCGCAAAAAGATATATCCGCCCCAGTGGCCGACTTCTGCCGCGGGCAAAGCCATTTTGTCTTTGGCGAGATGCTGGAAGTCCCAGGCGCATGGCATGCCGTCGAAACTGCCATCCTTGTTCCAGGCGAAACCATGAAAAGGGCACGTAAACTTGTCCGCCGTACCATCTTCGGTGCGCAATTTGCGCCCGCGATGCAGACAGACATTGTGCATCGCCTTGACCGAGCCATCGTCCTGCCGGCTGATCAACCACGACCGACCCGCGTTTTCGAACACGGTAAAATCGCCCGGCTCGGGAATATCTTCTTCGCGCGCAGCAAATTGCCACACGTGGGGCCACATTGTGTCGCGTTCGGCCTGGGCAAAGGCTTCACTGGTATAACGCGTTGCCGCAATCGGTTCGGACCCGCGATACTGATAGCTTTCCTGCGTCAGCATATCAGGAGCAGGCCGCGAATCCTGCGCCATCAAATCCTGCCAGCTGATCCCTTCGCTGCGAGCGCCAGTACCTTCGCTTCGCGCCCCAAAGCCTTCGCTTCGGGGGAGTGTGTCGCCAAGGTTTGCATCCCTGTCCGCCATGTTTTCAGTTCCTCACCCATGATTCAGGTATTATCGCCCGTTGTGCCCCTCGCGCACGCGCGCGTCACCCCATCGAAAGCATAGGTTGCGCGCGTCCATCCAGCACGGCAATCCCATGCTAACCACATAACCGGGAGGGTGCATTGGGTAACAGACTCGAAGGCAAAGTCGCGCTCGTCACGGGCGGCACGTCGGGCATCGGCGCGGCCACCGTCCGGCGGCTGATTGCCGAAGGCGCAGCTGCGGTCTTTACCGGATCAAACGAAGACGCCGCCGCTACATTGTGCGCGGAAACCGGTGCAACATTTGTCCGCCACCGCGTGCAGGATGTGGCGGCATGGCCCATGCTGATCGACAGCATTCTGGCCGCGCATGGCCGGCTCGACATCGCCTTTGCCAATGCCGGCACCGAAAGCGGCGATGGCAATATCGAGGATCTGGACATCGATGCCTGGCACAATGTCGTCGCGGTCAACCAGACCGGTGTGATGTTGACTGTGCAGCATGCCATTCGTGCCATGGCGCGCAACCCCGATGGCCCGGTCGGGTCGATCGTGATCAATTCATCGATGAACGCCGCGCGCCCGCTCGGCAATTACGTGACCTATTCCGTGACCAAGGCTGCGGTCTGCGCGCTGGCGCGATCGGCAGCGGTGCATTGCGGGCAAAAAGGATACCGCATTCGCGTCAACGCCATTCTGCCCGGTGTGGTCGAAACCGACTTGATCACCGCGATCATGGATGCACAGCCGGATCCGGTTGCCGCGCGCGCAATCTACAACGGCATGGCGCCACTGAATCGCATGGCAAAGCTGCAAGAAGTGGCGGGCCTGGTTGCGTATCTGTCGAGCGACGAAGCGGCATTCATTTCGGGCGCCGAATACGTAATCGACGGCGCGACAACCGCAGGGATGATGGGCGTATGACCGATCTGGGCTCGAAACGGTTGACTGGGCGCGTCGCCTTCATCTCGGGTGGATTGCGCGGGATAGGCCTGGCGACCGCCGAACGTTTTCTGGCCGAAGGCGCCGAAGTCGTGCTGTCCGACCTCGATGCGCACGACAGCGCGGTGGTCGGCGAAACGATGGAGCGGCTGGGCCAGGCCGCCAGCTATATCGGGGCCAATGTCACCGATGAGGCGGCATGGGAGCGCGCGCGCGACCTGGTCAAGGATCGCCACGGCAAATGCCACGTGCTGGTCAACAATGCGGGCACCGACCTGACCGGCCCGGTCGAAACCATCGCTTATGACAAATGGCAGCGCATCATGGCGATCAACGTCGATGGCGTGTTCCTGGGCACCAAGCATTTTGTGCCCATGCTGGCCGAGAGCGGAACCGGCGTGCGCGGCGGATCGAGCATCATCAATGTCAGCTCGATCATGGGCATGGTCGGCATGGCCGAGGTTTCGGCCTATAACGCCAGCAAAGGCGCGGTGCGGCTGTTCACCAAAGGCATCGCGGTCGAATTTGCGCAGAAGGCAATGCCGATCCGCGCCAATTCGATTCACCCCGGTTTTGTCCTGACCCCGCTGCTGTCCGCCGGATTTCAGCGTTGGGTCGATCAGGGCATCGCGGAAAAGCCGCAGGACCTGATCGATGGCGTGGTCGCCAAAACCCCGCTGGGGCGCCTGGCCGATCCTTCAGAAATCGCCAGTGCAGCGTTCTTTCTCGCCAGCGCAGACAGCAGCTATATGACCGGCGCCGAACTGGTCGTCGATGGGGGATGGACCGCACAATGACTATTGCACTCGACAATGTAATCGCCGTGGTAACTGGCGCGGCCGGCGGCATCGGCCGCGAACTGGTCAAGGCCATGAAAGCGGCAAATGCCACCGTCATCGCCACCGATATGGCACCGCACGCCGAAATCGAAGGCGCGGACCATTACCTGCGGCACGATGTGACCAGCCAGGCCGACTGGCAGGCCCTCGCCACGCTGGTGCAGGACACTTACGGGCGGCTCGACGCATTGGTGAACAATGCGGGCCTGTCGATCGTCACCAGGTTCGAAGAAACGCCCTTGAGCGAATTTCACCGGGTCAACGCGGTCAACGTTGATTCGGTGATCATCGGCACGCAGATCATGCTGCCGCTGCTGATTGCGGGCGGCAAGACGCGCAAGGGCGGCGCCTCGGTGGTCAATTTCTCCAGCGTCGGGGGCCTGCGCGGCGCGGTGTTCAACGCGGCCTATTGCACCAGCAAAGCGGCGGTAAAAATGCTGTCAAAGTGCCTTGGCGCCGAATTCGCAGCATTGGGTTACAACATCCGGGTCAACAGCGTGCATCCGGGTCAACAGCGTGCATCCGGGCGGGATCGATACCGCGATGCTGGGCTCGATCGTTGATCGGTATGTTGGGCTCGGCGCGGTGCCCTCTGCCGATATCGCATGGCAGAGCATAGTCGCCAACCACCCGATCGGACGCCTGGCCCAGCCATCCGAAATGGGCGGCGGCGTGGTCTATCTGTGCAGCGAAGCGGCCAGCTTTGTGACGTGTTCCGAATTTCTGATGGATGGCGGATTCAGCCAGGTCTGAGACTCTGACTCGAAACTCGCGAAAGAGCGAGTTTCGAAGTCGGTACCGGCCCGCTCCCCCGGCCCAACCGCCCATAGGGTACCTTAACTGAGCGGTTAGGCCGGGGGAGCGGGCCGGTACCGACTTCCCGGCACGACAGTGCAGCGAAGCTAAACGGAGTTTCGGGTCGGACACAGCCGCGCGTCAACCCCGGTTTCCTGTGTGGAAACCGGGGCGCTTCGCGTGCAGGTTCATGATTGTCCTTGCGCGCTTGATTTCGCAACGTCCGGGGCATTGTCCGGGACACCGCCAGGCGGCAGCAGCAAATCCATGGCAAAGCGCGAACCCTTCCACCCGGCGGCATCGCGCACCACATCGAAATAAAACCGGCCATGGACGGTCAGCGTGCTGCCATCCCTGCCCAGGCCCTTGCCGATCACATAAGCGCGCATCGACGCGGTGTCCCCGGCGTAACCGGTGACCGCAAAATTGGTCAGATAGTGCGCATAATGCGAGGTCTGGGCAAAGGCGCCGGTGTAAAACTGGCGCACGCCGTCATGGCCATGCAGCGCAGGCAGCCCGATACCCGAAAGATCGAACACCACATCGCAGGTAAACACGGCGCAGATCGCGTCGAGATCGGTCATCGTATCCACCGCATGGGCATAGGCGATGATCAGGTCCTGGATCGCCAGGCGATCCTCGATCGGGCACGCAACCATCAATTTTTTCCCATCACCATATCATTCAGCAATTCGTGGAACCGTTGGACGCGCTTTTCCTGCCCCGGCAGAATGCATCCCTTGAACCCGCGCGAATTGAGGCCCTGCTGCTGCGACGTGCCGATCGACACGTCCTGATCGGCGACAAACCCCAGCGAACCACCTTCGCCGCAAGCAAAATGGCGGTGGATCGCGTCGTGACGCAACGGCGCGGGGCCGACCGGCGTTTCGATCGTGTCCATGCCCTTGATCGGCGGATACAGACACCAGTGTTGAAAAACGCATTTTTCGGGATCGGTCGGGTGCGGCTCGGTGCGCAGGATCTGGCACTGTTCGGGCGACATCGTTATCGTCAGGTTGGGAAACAGCGTGCAGTGGAAATAATCCACCAGCTGCTGATCGGTCATGCCCGAATAGTCATACCCGCGCGACGCCCCCTGTTCGCGCTTGGCCTTGATCACCGCCTCGCGAATATCGCCGGTGCGACCGCAATATGCGGTGGGATCGATGCCCCAGGCCTGCGCCGCTTCATACAGGCCGGGGGGCACGTCGCCGCTGACATAATCTTTGCGCGTAGTGGCCTGGTGGCCGACCATCCACATCGAATTGTGCCCGGTCGGGTACATTTCGAACACCGTCGTCGGCAACCCGTCGTTGATGAACGTCGCCAGTTCCGGATGGATCGTGGGGAGGTGATAGCTTTCGTTGAAATTGTCGCGAATGATCTTCCAGTTGAATTCGCAATCCGCCGAGACATTCAGCACGCGGACCCAGTTGTCCAGCTTGTACCCCGCCAGCCGTTCGGGCAGAGGCGCCAGCCAGTCGCGCAGCGGCGCCACATCGTCGTCCATGCACCAGAACACGAACGGGCCCCAGGTTTCGCAGCGCAGTTCGGCCAGCGTGACTTTGCCGCAAGGATTGCCGCCCGCAAAATCGTCGGGATCCTGAACATGGACCAATGTCCCGGCGGGATCGAACTGCCATCCGTGATAGCTGCAGGTAATGCGCGGGGTCGAGGCGACATCCCCCAGGATCAGGCGGTTACCCCGGTGCGGACAGGAGTTGTAAAACGCGCGGATCGCACCATCGGCCTGACGGACCATAATCACCGATTCTTTGCCGAAATTGTGGCGAATGACGTCGCCCTCTTCCTCCAGATCGGCCAGCACGCCACCCAGGTGCCACACTTTTGGCCAGACATTTTTGTGTTCCAGCGCCATCCATTCGCGCGAGATATAGCGGTCTGCGGTGATCGGATCGCCGCGCACGGCCATGTCGAAATCGGGGGAATAGCGCGACATCTGCTGTTCGGCGGTCATGCGAAAATCCTCTGCCCAACCTTGCGCGGGAATTTGATCCCGTTCACTAACTTACCACCGCGCATGACGCGGTCATTGCAGCCAGTCTTATGAAACACCGCAACCGGGCCGCGCTACTAAGCCTTTGGACAGGCGCGCAAAGGGTTTCAGCGTACTTCAAACCATTTGCGCGTGGCCATGGCGACGGCACTGGCACGTGCGGCGGGATCGGCGAAGGCGGTGCGCAATGCCTGCGAACGCAATTCGATCGACAGCGGAATGCCGGGTGGCAAGGCCTGGTACAACTCTGCCAATGGCAAAGCGCCCTCACCACATTGGTCGCGCAAGTCGATCGCATCGCGAATCACCGCATCGAAATCGTCGGGATCGGGCCGCTGCGCCGGCGCATCGCAGAACTGCGCGTAAGGCAGCAGCGCCGGATCGATCGCAGCCATATCCGCGATGGCAGAGCCTGACCGATCGACATGGATCGGATCGATCAGCAGTGCGCGCAACGGATGATCGACCCAGTCCAGTATCGCCAAAGCCGCGCGCAGATTTTTGACTTCGGTAAACACGCCGAATTCCAGCGCCACGCGCATTGTGGCGGTTTCGGCGTGGCAACACAAACGGCTCAACCGATCGGCGGTGCAC
>JAYTHT010000070.1:0-6559 GCA_043732365.1 Novosphingobium sp.
GAATCCTCGACATATCCCGAAAACGTCGACAGGTCAGGGTTTTTGGCCAGTGCGATCGCGCCTAGATCGAGCAGCCACGATGACACCACGCTGCCGCGCCGCCACACTTCGGCGATATCGGGCAAGTTCAGCGTGAAACGTTCGTCTTTGGGCAGCACGTCCGACGACTTGTTGCGCAAGATGTCGAAGCCTTCGGCATAAGCCTGCATCAGGCCGTATTCGATGCCGTTGTGGACCATCTTGACGAAATGGCCGGAACCGACCGGGCCGGCATGGATATACCCCTGCTCGGCGTGTGTGATCGCTCCTTCGCGGCCGACAGTGCGCACGATATTACCCACCCCGGGTGCCAGCGCGGCAAAGATCGGATCGAGCCGGTCGACGACCGCCGCTTCGCCGCCGATCATCATGCAATAGCCGCGTTCCAGGCCCCAGATGCCGCCCGACGTGCCGCAATCGACATAGTTGATGCCTTTTTCTGCCATCATCTTTGCGCGGCGGATGTCGTCTTTGTAATAGGCGTTGCCGCCGTCGATGATGCAGTCGCCCGTGGACAGCAGGTCGCCCAGCTTGATTACGGTGTCTTCGGTGATTTGCCCGGCGGGCAGCATCGACCAGACCGCAGCTGGATGATCCAGCGCGCTGACCAGGTCTTTCAGCGATCCGACCGAAGTTGCGCCCTGTTTGGCGAGCGCTTCGCCCGGGGCCGGGTTGGCGTCATAGACCACGCATGTATGGCCCGCCTTCATCAGGCGGCCTGCGATATTGCTGCCCATGCGGCCAAGGCCGATTATCCCTAACTGCATCTGGAACTCCGGTTTTGTAAAGTATGGTTCAAACAAGCGCGTCTTGAATGGCTTTGGCAAGGCGTGGCAGGCCAGTTGCGGCGTCATCGAGGTGGATGCGGATGACCCGCCGCCCCCGTTCGACCAGCACCGCCAAATCGCCCTTGGCTTGCGCCGCTTTGACTTGCGCAAAGCTGTAGCCATGGCCCGGCACCGCGATGTCGTGCGCGCTGTCACACGTGATCTGCACGAACACGCCGGTGTTGGGCCCGCCTTTATAGGCCTGCCCGGTGGAATGCAGAAAACGCGGGCCAAAACCGATGCAGGTTGCCGCCCTGGTATGGTCGCGGATCAGCGCGCGGGTCATGGTCAATTGCGCGGTCGCGGCGGGCGTGCGGTCAATATAGGCGAGCAGCGCGACATAGTCGCCCGCCTCAATCCGGCCGAAATGGCGTTTCAGATAGCCGGTAATCGACACCTGTTGACCAATTGCATGGGCATTGCCCGGATCGGCGTACAGCTTCATGCCTTCGCCTGTGTAGATCGGCTGATCTTCGGTGGGCGCGCGTCCTTGTTCATTGTCGCCATTTTCATAGCCGTCGGTCAGCGCGCGGGTTTTAATTTTGCTCGCTTCGACATCGGGCTGATCAAATGGGTCGATGCCGATGATCGAGCCGGCGACGGCCACTGCGATTTCCCACCGGAAAAATTCCTGGCCAATGTCGGCGGGGTCGTTGATCGTCAGCGTGACGACCGGGTGCCCGGCACTGGCCAGTGCCGCCATTGCGGCGCGTTGCGCAGGGTCGAAATCGCTCGCCAGTTCGACATACGTGAAAATCCGGTCTGAGCCGTAAACCGACGGGTCGAACCCTGTTTCGTCAGGTAGCGGTTCGTCGGCCATCGGGATCAACCCGCGCCCTTGTTTGCCGGTGCTTTCGGCGAGCAGCTGTTCGAGCCACGCGCCCAAGGCGGTGATTTTGGGCGACGTCACGATCGTGACTTTGTCGCGGCCGAGCGAACGGGCCGCCACACCCAGCGCCACGCCAAGCTGGACGCCCGGGTTTTGATCGGGCGGCACATCGGGTCCGCAGGCGCGTTCCATCAACAACGTGCGGCGTTCCAGTTCGGCGACATCGATCCCGATCGCGGCAGCCGGCACGCGGCCAAAGTTGGACAAGACCGAGTAGCGACCGCCGATGCTGGGTATGCCGGGAAAAATCGCCGACCAGTCTTCGGCGTTTGCGCGCTTTTCCAAGGCGGAGCCCGGATCGGTGACGGCAATGAAATGCTGCGCGACGGCGTCTTTGCCCACACAGCTGCTGACCCGGTCCCAGAAATAGTCGGTGAAAATATTGGGTTCGAGGGTGCTGCCCGATTTGGATGAAGTGACGAACACCGTGGTGTCCAGCGTGATGGCTGCCTCCAGATCGGCGATCTGTTGTGGATCTGTGCTGTCGAGCATGTGGAACCGCGGCCAGCCCGGCTGTGAACCAAGCACTTCGGCGAGCACTTGCGGGCCCAGGCTGGAACCGCCCATGCCAAGCAGCACGAGATCGGTGAAGCCTTTTTCGCGGATATGGCCGGCCAGGCTCGCGGTGGACAGATCGTCGATTTGATCGTCGACCACTCGCAACCAGCCGCCCCATTTTGCCTCATCGGTGCCGGTCCACAGCGTTGCGTCCATCGCCCACAGGCGGCGAATACGGCCGCCGCTGCGCCAGGCTTCCATCTCTTCGGCGATCGCGGCCCGGGCTTTGTCCGATCCGGCAGCGACCGTGGTGGCGCCGACCGCGTCGAACGCAGCCTCGCGCGTTTGGCGCGCAGTCGCGGCCAGCAATTTGTCAAAGGCATCGCTGAACAACTTTACGCCGTCGACGACCAATCCGTGGCACACGACGTCCAGATCGATACCGATATCGGCGAGCGCGCCCAACGTCTGGCGTGCATCGTCGAGGCCGTTTTCAATCGCGTCGGCCTGGACCACGCCATGGTCGCGGAATGCATCGAGCGTTTTTGGCGGGATCGTGTCGACTGTGTCGCGGCCGACGAGAGCCTCGACATACAGCGTGTCTTTCAACGATTTGGATTTGGTGCTGGTCGAGGCCCAGAGCAGGCGTTGGGTGTGCGCACCGGCCTTTGCCAAGACATCCCAGCGTTGATCGGAAAACAGACCGCCATACGCAACATACGCCAGTTTGGCGTTGGCGATGGCGACTTTGCCGCGCAATCCGTCGCCTTTGGCCGGAATTTCAAGCGCGTCGATTGCCTTGTCGATGGCCGCATCGATGCGGCTGACGAAGACGCTGGCGACGCTGGCTACCCTGGAAATATCACCGCCGGCCGCGTGAAAATCTTCGAGGCCACCTAGATAGGCGCCGACGACTTTGCGATACATTTCGACCGAAAACAGCAGCGTTACATTGACGTTGATGCCTTTGCCGATAGTCGCGCGAATCGCGGGCAGGCCTGCGTCGGTGGCGGGGATTTTGACCATCAGATTGGGCCGGTCGACCGACTGCCACAAGTGCACTGCCTCGGCGATCGTGGCCTGCGTGTCGTTGGCGAGATAGGGCGAACATTCCAGGCTGACATAGCCATCGCGGCCCGCTGTCGCGTCATAGACTTGGCGCAGGACATCGGCGGCGGCCTTGATGTCGGTGATGGCCAGGTGTTCATATGTTTGGGTTAGCGATGGCGCGCCGTGCGCCGTGAATTCCTTGATTGCCGCACTGTATTCGTCACTTTCGGCGATGGCCTGTTCAAAAATCGACGGGTTTGAAGTGACGCCTTTCACCCCGTCGGTTTCGATCATGCGGGCCAGATCGTTTTGGACAAAGCTGCGTTTCAGGAAGTCGAGCCAGACAGACTGGCCCGCTTCGCCCAGAAGTCGCAAGCGATTGGCCAAGCGACCGGCCAGGCGCTCGGATGGCAGGTGGTTTGCTTCAAAAGTGGTCACGCTTTAACCTCCATGGCACGGGCCAGTTGCTTGCGCGCGGCGGCCAGCACGGCCTCTGGCGTGAAGCCGAACCTGGCCATCAGGTCCTTGATCGGCGCGGATGCGCCAAAGCTGTGCATGCCGATAATCGCGCCGGTGGGTCCGGCATAGCGGTCCCAGCCGATGACAGATCCTGCCTCGACCGTGACGCGCGCCCGGACCGCGCTAGGCAGCACGGATTCGCGGTAAGCTTCGCTTTGTTGTTCGAACAGATCCCACGATGGCATCGATACGACGCGGACCGCGACGCCTTCGTCGCGCAGCGTTTCATAGGCCCCGATGCAAAGCGACAATTCGCTGCCAGTGCCGATCAGGATCAGATCGGGCGTGCCGTCCCTGGCATCGGCCATGATATAGGCGCCTTTGGCCAACCACGCGGCGGGCGCGTAGACTTGGCGATCGTAGGTGGGCACGGCCTGGCGGGTCAGCACGATTGCGCTGGGTTGATGGCGCAATTGGGCAATCACTTTGTAGGCTTCAACCACTTCATTGGCGTCGCCGGGACGCAATGTCACCAGCCCCGGCACGCTGCGCAGGGACAACAGTTGTTCCACCGGCTGATGGGTTGGGCCGTCTTCGCCTAGGCCGATGGAATCGTGCGTGAAGATGAAGATCGACGGTTGTTCCATCAGCGCGGCGAGCCGGATCGGCGGTTTCATGTAATCAGAAAAGATCAGGAATGTCGAACCGTAGGCGCGCAGACCGGTCAGGGTCAGGCCGTTGACGATAGCGCCCATGGCATGTTCGCGAATGCCGAAATGCAGGTTGCGGCCCATGGTTTCGGCTTCGAACGTGCCCGCGCCATCGAAAGTCAGGTTGGTCTTGGTTGAGGGTGACAGGTCGGCGGCGCCGCCGATCATCCACGGGTAGGCTTGTGCCAGGGCGTTCAACACTTTGCCACCGACCGCGCGGGTCGCTTCGCCTTTGGCATCGGCGGGATAGGCGGGCAGTGCCTTGTCCCAATCGGTGGGCGGGTTGCCGGCGAAAAACGCGTCAAGCTGTGCCGCAGCATCGGGATAGTCCGTGTGATAATGTTCGAGAGTCTTTGTCCATTCGGCGCAAAGTATAGCGCCGCGCGCGCCAATGCCCTGGTCGAAATTCGCCATGACGCCGTCGGGGACCAGGAATTTGGCATCTTCAGGCCAGCCGTAAAATGCTTTTGTCAGGCGGACTTCTTCTACGCCCAGCGCTTCGCCGTGCGCCTTTTCGCTATCCTGTTTGTGCGGCGAGCCATAGCCGATGTGGCTGTTGACGACGATCAGCAGCGGCGCGCCGCGCTCGGTTTTGAACGTGGTGTAAGCGCGCGCCAGGGCATCGGTGTCGTTGGCATCGAGCACATGTTCGGTGCGCCAGCCGTAGGCGCGAAAGCGGGCTGCGACATCTTCGTTGAACGCGAGCGCGGTCTTGCCCTCGATCGTGATCGAGTTGTTGTCGTAGATCCAGCACAAGTTGCCGAGTTGAAGATGGCCGGCGATCGAGGCGGCTTCGCTGGCGACGCCCTCCATCATGTCGCCATCGCCGCAGAACGTGTAGACGTCATAGTCGAACAGTGTGGCGCCCGGCTCGTTAAACTGATTGGCCAGCCATTTGCCCGCCATCGCCATGCCGACGCTGTTGGCACAACCCTGGCCCAGCGGGCCAGTGGTGGTTTCAACGCCGGTCGTCATGCCGTGTTCGGGGTGGCCGGGGCAACGGCTGTCGATCTGGCGAAATGCCTTGATGTCGTCGAGCGTGACGGCGGCGCGTTCGGGATCGACGCTGTCGCGCACGCCGGTCAGATGCAGCAGGCCGTATAACAGCATCGAAGCGTGGCCGTTGGACAGGACAAACCGGTCGCGATTGGGCCAAAGCGGCGTTTTGGGATCGTAGCGCAAGAACGATTGCCATAATGTATAGGCGACCGGCGCCAGGGCCATCGGTGTACCGGGATGGCCCGATTCCGCCTGTTGCACCGCATCCATCGCCAATGTGCGGATGGTGTTGATGGTCAGGATATCAATGCCTGGCGTATCGAAGTTCGACACTGGGCGGCCCGCAGGAGAGCCCTCGGTCAGGGTGGCGGCGGCTTGGTCGCTCATCGCACTAATCTCCAGATGCTGTGGTTCGGGCACGGCGTCATGATCAGACCCGATATCGCAGCCGGGTGAAACGATGATGTCAATTTGCGCTCGATCGATCGATGGTGTCTTATCCAAAATCGTTGGTCCGCGCTCTGGTTCCCTTCGTCATGCCAAAGAGTTGTGACAAAGCGTCGCAGGTGGTGGACCTTTGCTCAGCGGGGACGGTTATGGCACTGCATGGCGATAGATTTACGCCATGGAGCGGGGCACCCTTCCCCGCCCGGCAGACGGTCGCCCGCCCCGAAACGGGGAGGTTCAGGCATAGGACACGCGATGTTTGACAACGAGAAGGCCGCCGCGGCGCTTGCCGCTGCCGATGAGATCCGTGCCGGGATGGTGATCGGGTTGGGCACGGGATCGACCGTCGCCGCATTGATCGATATCTTGGCAGCGCGGGTACGGGAGGGGTTGACCGTCATCGCAGTGGCCACCTCCGTTGCGACAGAAGTGGCGGCGCGCGCTGCGGGCATTCCGATCATTGGTTTCGAAGACCGGTCGAGCATCGACCTGACGATTGATGGAGTCGACGAAATCGACCCTTCGCTGCGCGCCATAAAAGGAGCCGGTGGGGCGTTGTTACGCGAAAAAATCGTCGCGACCGCATCGTTGCGGATGGTCGCGATCGCCGACAGTTCGAAATTCAGTGCGGCGATTGGCAG
>JAYTHT010000071.1:0-6554 GCA_043732365.1 Novosphingobium sp.
GGCACGATCGCGGCGATCGACGTGGTTGCGCCCGATCGCGGCTATTTGTCCACGCTTGGCCCACGTCTGCTCGCGCTGTTTCGGGAGAACGATGTCTTGCTACGCCCGCTGGGCAATACAATTTACGCGATGCCGCCCTATTGCCTCGACGAGGTCGACCATGAACGCATCGAGGCGGTGATCACAAAGGCGCTGGCAACGGTTCGCGTCTGACCGTCAGAATCTTGACCGGGTCGGCCAGCATCTGCCCGCGCATGATCCCCTCACCAGCGGTCGGTGACATCGGCGCGTCCCAGATCTTGCGCGCCACATTCATGCCGGACACCACTTGGCCAAACACCGCGTACCCGGCTTGCAATTCGGGATCGGTCGCCTTTGGATCGGCATCGAGCCCGGTCATGTCAGACAACAGGATCGAAAAATCCGCTGTCGCCGTGCCCGGGGCATTGCGCGCCATCGAAATCGCGCCCGTTTTGTGCGACAGCCCGGTCTGCGTGGTCGGTTCGTGTACGATCGGTGCAAACAGCCGGCGCGGATCGCGCAGTCCCGCCTGTACCAAGCCATTGGGCGGCGTCCCCCAGGCCAGATGCATCGCGCGATAAAACGTGATCCCGTCAAACCGCTTGGTATCGACGTAATGCAGGAAATTGGCCGTGCTGATCGGCGCATGTTTGCCATCGAGATCGATCTCGATCGTGCCCAATGTCGTCACCAGCGCCACGCGCACCGTATCGGCGAGCGGGATCGGAACATATTCAGCCGGTTTGTGCACACTGTGCCTGGGCGCAGCCAGGATGGGCGCAGCCGGGATGGGCGCGGCCATCAGCACAAACAGCATGCAGGACAGCGCGGCGGCGAATCGACGAATGATCATGAGCACAATGATGCCGCAGCCACCCACCGATTACCAAACGGTTTGCGCGCATCCGCTATCGCTTAATGCGTCATCCGGGCCTCTACCCATACCCGGTCTCACGCTTCTGCCATGGTTCCAGGCGTAACGCGGGCAAACCGGCCTGTCCGGACTTTTCCCCGGGGATCCGCGATGGTTCGATTTCACATTTCCGCCAAGCTGTTGACCGCGTTTTCCCTGCTGATCGCGATCATGGCGCTGACGGGCCTGTTCGCGATGCAGAAAATTGGTCAGGTCGATGCGCTGTCAGGCGAATTGCGCAGTCGCTGGCTGCCCGCAGCACAGTCGCTGGGCGACATCCACGCCTATCTGTCGCAATATCGCATCAAGCAGGGCGACCTGATCGACACCCCGTCCGACCGCACCCAAAAACTGGTGCGCAATGCGCAATCGGTCGTTGACGGACTGTTGGACGATTACGCCAAACATGCCGACATCAGGCAAAAAGCCCTGCTCGGCACGCTGCGCCAAAACTGGACCGGGTACACCGCTGAAAATGCTCGCATCGTTCCGCTGGCCCGCAATGGCGATCGCGCCGCGCACCTGTTGTTTCAGGGTGAAGCGCTGGGTCAGTTCTATGCGATCGAAGACAATGTGCTGGCGATGATCGACCAGAACAGCAAAGCTGCCGCCGAAGTGTCAAACCGTAGCGCGCAAATTTATGTCTCTGCTCGCGCCATTCTCATTGGCTCGATCATCGGCGGGCTGTGCGCGGCGCTGGCGCTATTGCTCATGCTGATGCTCAATATCGCCAGGCCGCTCGCGCAGATGAGCCTGGCGGTTGGCCGCCTGATATCGGGCGACATGGGCATAAAAGTGCCCGGCATCGGGCGCAGCGACGAAATTGGCGCGCTGGCCAGCGCGCTCGACCAGTTCAAGGCGCTCGTCACCACCGATGCTGAACGCGCCGCAGCGCAAAAGGCCCACACTGCCCAAACCCAGGCCACAATCGACGCGATCGGCGGCGGCCTCGCCGCGCTGGCCGCCGGCGATCTGGGCCACCGTGTCTGCGAAACCGGCGAAGGCGCGCTGGCCAAATTGCATGTTGATTACAACACCGCCGTGGGCGAACTGTCGACTGTGCTCGGCAAAATCGTCGAGGGTTGCACTACCATTCAGACCGGCACGATGGAAATTTCCACCGCCACCAGCGACTTGGCCGTGCGCAGCGAACATCAGGCCAGCTCACTCGCGGAAACCGCGCGCACGCTGGGCGAATTCACTGGCACCGTGCGCATCACCGCCGACAATGCGCGCCAGACCAGCAGTCGCCTGGGCGTAGCGCGCAGCACCGCCGTCACCGTCGAAGACACGGCGCGAAAAGCGATCGAGGCGATGCGATCGATCGAAGGATCGTCGCGCGAAATGGCCGACATCGTCGCCGTGATCGACGGCATCGCGTTTCAGACCAACCTGCTGGCGCTCAACGCGGGAGTCGAGGCCGCCCGCGCGGGCGATTCGGGCCGGGGTTTCGCAGTCGTCGCCAACGAAGTGCGCGCGCTCGCCCAGCGCAGCGCCGAAGCCGCCAAAGACATCAAGACGCTGATTTCAACCAGCACCGAACAGATCGGCGGCGGCGTCAGCCTGGTCGAATCGAGCGGCGATGCCTTGCGCCAGATCGTCGGCGAAGTCAGCGCCGTATCCGACCTCGTCAACCAGATCGCTGAAGCCGCCGAAAAACAAGCGACCGGCATCGCCGAAATTTCCGCCATGGTCAGCTCCATGGACCAATTTACCCAGGCTAACGCCGCCATGGTCGAACAAACATCGGCTGGCACCCGCAACTTGTCCGAGGAAACCGGGCGCCTGATGGCTCGATTGCGACAGTTCCGGGTCGACCATCAGCCATCGCAAGCGTCCCGCGGATCATGGCACGATGCAGACAGCTTTGCGCAAACCGCGCGCCCGACCAGCGCATATTCCCCAACACAACGCATACCGCACAAAATGCAACCCACAACCGCATACGACGGCAACACCGCACTCCGCCGCCAGACACCGTCCGCCGCGCCAGTTGTAGCCAGCGACGACTGGTCCGAATTCTGATCCTGCCTCCGCGCGAATACTTACCCATCGTTAGCCTATGAACAAACCCTCTTCCCCTATTCTGGATCAGTCAAAACGCTTTTGGCCTGCAAATCCCCAGCCCCCCGGAAAGGACGACACAGTGCCCAAAACTCCGGCCATGGTAACAGCCATTGGCATTTCCGCGCTGGCACTGGCACTGGCCCTCACCCTGGCCCCGCTGCCCGCCAGCGCCCAGGTATCCGACTGGGCTAAATCCGTCGCCCGCGCCATCGCCGCCAAACAAACCTATCCCCACACCGCCCAAATGCGCGGCGAAGAAGGCACCGCCAAAGTCAAACTGTTCGTCAACGCCAACGGCGCCATCGAACGCACAGAACTGGTCAGCCCCTCCGGCTCAACCATCCTCGACAAAGAAGCCCTCGCCCTGCCATCCCGCAACGTCCAGCTGCCAGCCCCCCCAGGCGGCGCCACGACCGTGACCATCCCGATCACTTGGAAGCTGCTTTAATCCAATTCCGATTTTCCAGCCGGCCGCCTACCCAACCCCCGTCAGTGGCCGCAAATTCTGGAAAAAACCCCCGTTCACGGGCGAACCTATGGGGGCTGAGCAATCAGCCCCCTTTTTTTGGTTGGGCGGGTTAGACACCTGAAGCGCCCGCCGGAGGCACCAGAAGCCCGATCAAATATCCTCAATCCGCTCTGGCGTCAGGCGGCCGCGCAGCACGTCGGCAAACCCCATCCAGTTTCCGCGCACGCGGCCGATGCGATCGACCCATGGTTCGGGCCAAAGTGTACGTGCGTGGTTGGTGGCCAGGTTGCGGGCCATCAGGCGCCAGGCTTTGGCGGTTGGCATTGTGCCTTTGCGCCATAAGTAGATCGGGTTTTGGACTTGGGAATAGCCCAGGCGCACGCCTGAAGTGCGGCCCGATTTGATGCCGAGGTGCACACCAACGAAGGCGTCGGTTTTGATCAGGCGTCCGCGGGAACCGACGCGGATGGAGAAATCGACGTCTTCTTGCCAGGCATACAGTTTCAGGCGTTCGTCAAAGCGCAAGTCGACGATGGATGACAGGCGATAGGCCATGTTGCAGCCGTACAGGTCGGGCGTGTCGGTCACCATCGCTTGTGGGCGCATGGTTTTGCGGTCGTGTGCGGACACGATCATTTCGGCCCGGGAATAAGCGATTCCAGGGCTTTTGATGCCGTCGGCGAGGACGACGCCGGTGGCGCCGACGACGTCTGGGTGGTCGGCGAACACACGGCCCAGGCCGGCGATGGCGCGGCGTGATGGAACGAAATCATCGTCGAAGAATACGACGACTTCGCTGCCGTCTGCCCCGGTGCTGGCCAGGTGGTTCAGGCCGGCATTGCGTTGGGTGGCCAGGCCGCGCGGCGAAATCACCACTTCGGCGCCGTCCAGCGCGGCGGCGGGCGGCAGATCGCATTCGCCGGTGACGGCGATGATGATGCGCGATGGCGGCTCGGTCTGGCGGCGCAAGTCCCTGATCACGTCGGCGACGCTTTCGGGTCGCCCGGTCGAGGCGATAATCACCGCGACGCGCAGCGAGGGGGGGCTTTGGGTCAACTGACAATCTCCTTGGGATGGGCCATTCCGCGCGATCGTGATCGCCCGGAAAGAATGGATCGGGGGGGATCGCATCGGCAGCATTTGGCGCAGCACCAGTTGCAGTGTTGCATAGCCCGCCACCAGGGCCAGCAGATTGCGCACCAGCAGGGCAATCGCGAAAAATGCATTCGTTGCGGCGGGCACGGGTAAGACCATCGCCAGCGCGACACCGCCCAGCCCCGACAGCGCTGCGAGCGCAAACGGGCGCAATGCGAGCCGCAACGACAGGCCGCCCTCTGCCACCAGATAAAACAGCGTTGGCCCCAGCATCAGCAGCGCGGCGATCATGTCGGCAAGCGCGACGGCCGTAATTCCCCACGGCAGCGCGCACAGGAAACAGGCCAGCCCGGTCCCGGTGGTCAGCAGCGCGAGTTGCCGCGTCAGCCGCGCCTTGCCCATGAGTGGAAACAGCGGTTCGGTCAGGGCTTGTGGCAGCCGCGCAATCATGCCGAGCGACAACAGCGTGACCAGCACCGCCGCGCCCGACCATTTTGGCCCCAGCAACAGCCGGACTATGGTCGCCGATTGCAGCGCGAGCATCAGGAACAGCGCAGCGCCGATGGTGACCGCGATATCCAGAAACTGGTGCGCCGTGGCCTGCAATCGCGGGGGGATATTGGCGCGCCCCGATGCGTGGCGAATCGTCAGGCCAGCGCCAGCCTGAATGGCAATCGGATCGCCCGCCTGATCAATTGCCGACCGCAACCACGACCAGCCCACGGCGCGGGCCGGTTCGCGGATCAATTCCTGCGCGGTGCCGCCCAGCCGCATCGCCGCGCGATAAATCCCGACCAGCGCGGGCGAAACTGCCGCGCCGATGACCAGCGTGGTCAGATTGCCCTGAACGTAGATCAGCATGCGCGCCGCCAGGATATGCCACGAAAATCGCGCCATGATACGTAAGTCCGCCCGATTTGGGACCGCCAGCCCCAGTCGCCGCACGGCCAGCGTATACCCGCCCAATTCCACCACCAGCAGCGCCAGCTTTGCCCAGGCCAGCGCGGCCAGCCCAGCCCCCCGGTGCAACAGCACCACCCCGGTGAAAAATCCCGCCGCCTCGCACAGCGATTGCACCACGGCCATGGATGTCAGCCGTTCGGCCCGCGTCAACAGACCCATTTGCACACACACCAGCGGGCGCAACGCCGCCCACGGCAGCAACAGCGCGGCAACTGTCAGCAACGGCAGCGCCAGCCCCAGATGCCGTGCCAGCGCGATCACGCCCGCGCCAGACGCCGCGATCATGACCCCTGTCACCAGCGCGGCGGTGCCCGCTTCATCGATCTGGCGCGATACGGTTGCGCAGATCACCCATTCTCGCCAGCCCGCCTCGGCCAGCACGGCCAGTCCGACAATGATCGCAAACGCCAGGCTGAACAGACCAAAGTCAGCAGTGGTGAGCACGCGCGCGGCATAAAGGAACAAGCCAAATTGCATCGCCTGCGCCGCCACCCGGGCCAGCGCCAGTCCGCCCGCGCCCATGACCCGCGCGCCCAACCTGCCACGCAGACTGACCGAAATGCGCGTCGCAGCAGCAGGGATTGCCAGGTGGGGTGCTTTGATCGTGTCTGTCATCACCGGCCCACGTGACCCGGGCGGGCCGTGTCGGGCAATCGCCGAAACAGCGATATTGAACCCTTCATCCGCGCACCATGCGCGAACCCGCGCAGTGCAAACCGGCAAAGCGCCCGATTTTGGGGTGGTAACGCCGACAATTGGCGCCAGCGCCCGCCAATTGTTGCGCAAAGCCGCGACACCAAGCGGGCCAAATCCGGCCCAGTCCTCTCGATAATGGTCGAACCAACGGTTGCCTGCGCCACGCCAGCCGCCAAAGATCACCATCAGGCCGCCGGTCAATGCCATTTCGGTAACGCATCCGGCGTCAGAGACAGGAAGTCAGTGCCCGCGCGCAAAGTCATCATCAACGGCAGGTTTCTGCTCGGTGGTTCCACCGGGGTGCATCGCGTGGCCGGCGAACTGACCCTG
>JAYTHT010000072.1:0-1886 GCA_043732365.1 Novosphingobium sp.
TCACCGGATACGTGGGTTCCCACCACGGCCCGATCAGATAGACTTTGGCGCCCTTTTTGACCGCTTTGCGCAGGCGCGGGTTCAACAGCGGCGCTTCGTCGCGGACATGGCTGCCATAAATCAGGATCGCGTCAGCATCCTCGATCCCGGCAAGCGTTGAATTGAACGCGACGGCGGCCAGATTGCCGGTGTCATACGCCAGCCCGGTCTGACGCCCTTCGAGCAAAGTCGAACCCAGCGCAGCGGCCAGCGTCTTGGCGGCAAATTGCGTTTCACAATCGACCATATCGCCCGCGACCACCGCCAGCGATGACCCCGGATTGATCTTGCCGACAGCGGCCAGCGCTTGCGCCCAGGTCACTGGTTGCAAAGTGCCATCGACCCGCAACCACGGGCGGTCAAGGCGGCGGCGAGTCAGGCCATCGACCAGATAGCGCGCACGGTCGGCCAGCCATTCCTCGTTCACGTCATCGTTGACGCGCGGCAGAATGCGCATAACTTCGCGGCCGCGTGAATCGATGCGGATGTTTGCCCCGATCGCGTCGGACACATCGATCGACAACGTCTTCTTTAATTCCCACGGGCGCGCTTCGAACGCATAAGGGCGGCTGGTCAGCGCGCCAACCGGGCACAAATCGATCACATTCGCCGACAATTCGTGCTTGGCTGCATGTTCGAGGTACGTGGTGATCTCCAGGCCCTCGCCGCGATACAGCGCGCCAATTTCATCGACCCCGGCGACTTCCTCGCTGAATCGGACGCAGCGTGTGCAATGGATGCAGCGCGTCATTATGGTCTTGATCAGCGGGCCCATCGTCTTTTGGGTGACCGCGCGCTTTTCTTCCTGATAGCGCGAAGCACCGCGGCCATACGCCACTGCCTGGTCCTGCAAATCGCATTCGCCGCCCTGGTCGCATATCGGACAATCGAGCGGGTGGTTGATGAGCAGGAATTCCATCACCCCTTCGCGCGCTTTCTTGACCATTTCGCTGTCGGTGCGAATGTCCTGACCTTCTGCGGCGGGCAGCGCACACGATGCCTGCGGCTTGGGCGCGCCTGGTTTCACTTCGACCAGACACATGCGACAATTGCCGGCGATCGACAGCCGCTCGTGAAAGCAAAAGCGCGGGATTTCCTTGCCCGCCAGCTCGCACGCCTGCAGCACGGTGGCACCTGCGGGAACCTCGATTTCGACGCCGTCTACTTTGACCTTTGGCATTATTCGGCAGCCTCTCGCACACCGGCATTCTGGGCGGCATTTTCGATAATCCGACGTTCCATCTCGGGACGGAAATGGCGGATCAGGCCTTGGATCGGCCAGGCCGCAGCGTCACCGAACGCGCAGATCGTGTGACCCTCGACTTGCTTGGTGACGTCGAACAGCATGTCGATTTCCTCGATGTGTGCATCGCCGGTGCGCAGGCGCTCCATCACGCGCCACATCCAGCCGGTGCCTTCGCGGCACGGCGTGCACTGGCCACAGCTTTCATGCATGTAGAAATGCGACAGCCGGGCAATCGCGCGGACAATGTCGGTCGATTTGTCCATGACGATCACCGCCGCAGTGCCCAGGCCAGAGCCAAGCGCACGCAGCCCGTCAAAATCCATCGGCGCGTCCAGTATTTCGGCAGCCGGCACCAACGGCACCGACGATCCGCCCGGGATCACCGCCAACAGGTTGTCCCATCCGCCGCGAATCCCGCCGCAATGGCGTTCGATCAACTCGCGGAACGGGATCGACATTTCTTCTTCGACCACGCACGGCGTGTTTACATGGCCCGATATCTGAAAGAGCTTGGTGCCCTTGTTGTTATCGCGCCCGAATGACGAAAACCATGCCGCACCGCGCCGCAGGATGGTCGGCGCCACCGCGATCGATTCGACAT
>JAYTHT010000073.1:0-1884 GCA_043732365.1 Novosphingobium sp.
GATAACAACCGCCCGCCCGGCATCGCGTTTTCATCGGCGAGCACCACGCGCAACCCCGCGCGCGCGGCATCAAGCGCCGCGATCAGCCCGGCCGGCCCCGCGCCGACCACCAGCAGATCGCAAAACGCGTGATCATGCTCATAGTGGTCGGGGTCTTCGACGCCCGACACCGCGCCCAGCCCGGCGGCGCGGCGGATCAGCGGTTCGTACAGTTTTTCCCAGGCTTTGGCAGGCCACATGAAAGTCTTGTAGTAGAACCCGGCCACAAACAGCGGCGCGGCCAGCTGGTTCACCGCCATCATGTCAAACGCGAGGCTGGGCCAACGGTTCTGGCTGTTTGCCTCCAGCCCCTGATACAGTTCGATCGTGGTCGCGCGGGTGTTGGGTTCCGCACGCGCGCCGGTCCGCAAAGTCACCAGCGCATTGGGTTCTTCACTGCCAGCGGTCAGGACACCGCGCGGGCGATGGTATTTGAAACTGCGGCCAAACAGCCGCACGCCATGCGCCAGCAGCGCCGATGCGAGCGTATCACCGGGGTGCCCGGTATAGGTCTTGCCATCGAATGTGAATGTCAGCGTCTGCGCGCGATCGATCAGCCCGCCGCTGGCCAGGCGAAACGGTTGCGCGGTCATGCGTTGCGTCCTGGATGCGCGAAACTGGCCGCTCCGACCAAATGGCTGCGTGTATCGCGCTGCACCCGCAGCCAGTTGCGGCACCCCTGGGCGTGGTACCACAGCTCTTCGAACTGGCCTGCCGGGTTGTCGCGCAGATACAGATAATCGAACATATCGTCCGCGCTTTCGCCAGCCGGACGTGCCGGCACGGCATCACCGCGATAGGTGAATTCGCGGGAATCGCGGCTGCCGCAAAATGGGCATGGGATGCGCATTGACCCGGCTCCTCAGTGCAAGTTCGGTTGGGCGCCGGCGCCCTTTTCATCGATCACATGCCCGGTACGAAACCGGTCGAGCCGAAAGGCGGTCGCAGTCTCGTGCGCCTGATCGGTGGCGAGCAAATGCGCAAAACACCAGCCCGACGCAGGCGTTGCCTTGAACCCGCCATAACACCAACCGGCATTGAGATAGAGCCCGCCGATCGGCGTCCGATCGATGATCGGCGACCCATCCATGCTCATATCCATGATGCCGCCCCAACTGCGCAACATCCGCACCCGCCCGATCATCGGCATCAAGGCCATACCGCCCTCGCACACGTCCTCCACCACCGGCAGATTGCCGCGCTGGGCATAGGAATTGTACCCGTCGATATCGCCGCCAAACACCAGCCCGCCCTTGTCCGACTGGCTGACGTAGAAATGCCCCATGCCAAAGGTGATCACGCCGGGGATCAGCGGTTTCAGACCTTCGGACACAAACGCCTGCAATACATGGCTTTCGATCGGCAGGCGCAGACCGGCCTTGGCCGCGACATGGCTGGTCATGCCCGCCACCGACAGCCCGACTTTGCCCGCGCGGATCGTGCCGCGACTGGTTTCGACCCCGGTTACTGCGCCGCTGGCATCGCGTAAAAACCCGGTCACTTCGCAATTCTGGATGATATCGACCCCCAATGCAGAGGCCGCGCGGGCATAGCCCCAGTTGACCGCATCGTGGCGCGCGGTGCCGCCGCGTTCCTGCAACAAGGCGCCGTCAATTGGAAAGCGCGCGTTATCGAAATCGAGGAACGGCGCCATTTTGCGCACCCCATCTGCATCGAGCAGCGCGCAATCGACCCCGTGCATGCGCATCGCATTGCCGCGCCGGGCGTAAGCATCGCGCTGCGGATCGGAATGGTACAAGTTGAGCACGCCGCGCTGGCTGACCATGGCGTTATAATTCAGCTCCTGTTCCAGCCCTTCCCACAGCTTCATCGACCATTCGTAGA
>JAYTHT010000074.1:0-1881 GCA_043732365.1 Novosphingobium sp.
ACATCGTCGATGGCGCGCTGGTGATCGATTGGGCGCATTGCGGGCATCGTTCGACGTATCCACTCGCCTGGCTGGCCGCACATGCCGAGCCCAAACCGCGCCATGACCCCGCAATCCTGCCGCGCAAACACTGGTTTGCCGATCATTACCCCGCAATGGCGCGCTATCCATTTGAAGGGGTCGGCACCGATCGCGCCGTGTTCAAGGCCTGGGTCCACACGCTGCTGACCGATGGCGTGGCGATCCTGGACGGCATGCCCGACAGCGATGCCGGGCTGACCGCGGCGGCAAACTTGCTGGGGTTTCCGCGACCGACGTTCTTTGGCCTGTATTTCGATGTGAAAATTCACGCCGACCCCGACAATCTGGCATATACGGCAAAGGCCCTCGAATTGCACACCGATGTTCCGGCCGAAGACCTGCCACCCGGGGTCCAGTTCCTGCATTGCCGGCGCAATTCGGTCGAGGGCGGTCACAGCCTGTTTGTCGATGGCGCTGCCGCTGCCGCAGAATTGCGGCGCACCCACCCGGGCGATTTCCGCCTGTTGTGCGACACGCTGGTGCCATTCTA
Source organism: Novosphingobium sp. (assembly GCA_043732365.1). Lineage (GTDB taxonomy): Bacteria > Pseudomonadota > Alphaproteobacteria > Sphingomonadales > Sphingomonadaceae > Novosphingobium. Next base: position 572 of record JAYTHT010000074.1, read on the forward strand.
CAACGAACACGACGCCTATGACATGCGCGCGCGCCAGCGCGTGATCGAATTGGACGATCAGGGCGACATCGCGGGCGTCACGATGAGCCAGCACATGGCCGATGTGTTCGACCATGATCAGCGCTTTCTCGATGCGTATTATCCGGCGTTTTGCCGTTTTGGCCGCCTGCTGCAGGACCCGCGCTTTGTCATGCGGTTTCGCCTGAATGCGGGCGAATGTATCGTGTTCGACAACCACCGCGTGGTCCATGCGCGTGAAGCCTTCGTCGCCGAAAGCGGCGAACGGCATATGCGCGGGACTTATACCGACCGGGGCGAATTGCGTAGCCGCTGGCGCAAGCTCGTCGGCGAAGGCCGGTTTTCGGTATGAATGCGCCGCATCCAGATATTATCGACGAGGCCACATTGCGCGTCGATCTGGCCGCCGCATTCCGCCTGGCTGCACGGTTTGGCTGGCACGAATCGGTCGGCAATCATTTTAGCGCGGCGCTGTCGCGCGACGGCCGGCGGTTTGTGATGAACCGCAAATGGCGGCCTTTTGCCGCAATCCGCGCCAGCGACCTGCAAGCGCTCGATACGGCCGATCCCGATGCGATGGCGCGGCCCGATGCCCCCGATGCCTCCGCCTGGTGCATTCATGGCAATGCCCATGCGCGGATTCCGGCGGCGCGGGTGATCCTGCATTGCCACCCGATTGCGGTGACCACGTTGTCGACGCTCGCCGATCCGCGCCTGTTGCCAATCGATCAGAACACCGCGCGGTTTTTCGGGCGCCATGCGATTGACCCGGAATGCGGCGGCATTGCCGACAATGACGCAGAAGGCGTGCGCATCGCAGAATATCTGGCCACCGCGCCCACGCTGATCTCTGCCAATCACGGCGTCACTTGCGTCGCGGCCACCGTCGCCGAAGCGTTTGAGAACCTGTATTTCGTTGAAAAGGCCGCCGAAACACTATTGCGCGCGTATGCCACGGGTAAACCGCTGGCAATCATGTCCGACGCGATTGCCGAACATACGGCGCAAGGCTGGGACGCGTATCGCGGCATGGCCATTGCCCATTTTGATCACCTGAAATCCCTGCTCGACGCCGAGGACCCGACGTATCGCGACTGAGCCGCCACCAGAGCGCGCCCAACCTGCTTCACGCCTGCTGCCCCCGTTGCGCCTGCTGCCCCCGTTGCGCCTGCTGACCGTGTTCGAGGCGGCGGCGCGGTACCGCAGCCTGTCACTGGCCGCGCGCACGCTCAATGTTACGCAGCCCGCGATCAGCAAATCCTTGCGCGATCTGGAACAATGGATCGGCGCCG
>JAYTHT010000075.1:0-6533 GCA_043732365.1 Novosphingobium sp.
GTGACCAGTGCCTGGATATTGGCCAGCGTGTTCTTCACGCGATGATCGAGCTCGGCCATCAACAGTTTGTCCCGGTCATGCGCCTTTGCTCGTTCGCGCGATGCCGCTTCAATGCGCCGGAGCACGACCTGGAGGAGCGAGACGCGCAAGTCGAACGCCGAGTCGGTTTCGGCCGGTGTCCACGGCAACGCGCGGCTGCGCACCGTATGTTTCCAGACCTCGAACGATTTGCGCGGTGACAACCGGTCGCCGTCGGGGCCGGTCGACATCGGCTTTGCCGGATCGCCCGCCCAGAGCGCGGTTTCGACAAGCTCTGGCCGGAACCAGAGGATGAAATCTGATGGATCGCGCGACACCGCAATGACCAGCAGCCCCGACGAGACGTTGGCGAATGCCCTGGCAGGGGCGTAGATTTCGCTCAGGCGGTCGGTCGCAAAGACGCCTTCTGTCTCTGTCATATAGGCGGTCAGCCATTCCGTCAGCGCGGTGATCTGCTGACGATCAGGGGTGGTTCCCAGAAAGGTGATCTTGCCTTCGACGCGCACCGCGACGCCGCCGCTGCGGGCGCCGTCGAGTGCAATATCTCCACCGTGAATATAGTCGAGCAGGTTAGGCGTTTGCTGGGTCAAACCATACGCATAATCCTCGACGCCCGCCAGGTTGAGCATCAATTCCTGCAAAATCTTGCGGCTGGCGAGCCTTGCCTCGAACTGTTCGCTTTTCTCGCGTGCTTCAAGCTGGAGCGAAAACATCGACCCGAACAGTTCGCAGACGGCACGTAAGTGGCGCGGTAGTTGGCGCGGGCTGTTGTGGTGGCAGGCAATCAAACCCCAAAGCTTACCCGCGACAATGATCGAGATCGACATCGAGGCATCGATGCCCATGTTGCGAAGATACTCGCGGTGGATCGGCGAGACATCGCGCAAGATCGCGTAACTCATGTCGAGCGGCGATCCTGTGCGCGGGTTGAGCGTCGGTATCAGCGGCGCAGGATCGTAATCGACCTGGGTAATCAGCCGAAGCCAACTTTTCAGGTAAAGCGCGCGCGCCTGTTGCGGGATATCGGCGGCAGGATAATGGAGGTCCAGGAACGGCGCGAGTTCGGGCGTCCGGCTTTCGGCGATCACCCAGCCCGAACCATCGGCCATGAAGCGATAGATCATTACGCGATCGTATTGCGCCACGCGTCGGACGCTTGCAGTGGCCATCTGGCATAGCTCGTAGAGTGACGCGGCTTCACCAAAACCCTCGACCATGGTCTGCACTGCCGCAAGCGGATCGGCGACGAACGGATCGCTCATTTCGGCGGCCTCGAATTCGATCACCAAAGCGCCATCGACGCGGTGTGCGCTGGCATCGAGCGGCAGTCCGGCGATCGGGCGCAGGATCGGATCGAGAAGGTGGCGCGGCTTGATGAGGTCAGGCTCCTTGCAGAGCATGTGGAGCCGATTGACCTGGTCGCGCGAAAACAGCGTATCGATCGGTCGGTCAAGCAGGTCTTCGATCGGCCGACCCAATAATCCCGCTGTATCGCCCGCAGCCTGAAGTACGCGAAGCGTCTTGCATTCGACCACCAACATGGCGCCATGCGGCAGGATTGCGCCTGGGATGTGGATTGGTTCGCGATCGCAGTTGGTCAGATCGACACGGTCGCGATCGACGATTGTCTTATTCATATCCGACATCCCATCCCTCGAGCCATTGGCTCACATATCGCAAACGCGGCGATTGCGCCTTCGATAACCGCCGGACGCTCCTTCGGCCCAGACGATAGCTGCGTCAAATAATCATGCCAGACGCTCCCGATCGTCGCGCCGTGTCCGTTGAAGAGCAATCGGCCCCCAATTCCCAATGCCAGGCAAAGCAATGTCAAGCAAAGCGATGCCAGGCGTCGAGCTGACGCGCGAGACCCGGGCCGCCGGGGGCGCAGACCCTTAGGCGAGGTAACGCGCCTGCGGAACGTAGCTTGGCGAAGCGCGGTGGCAGAATGCCTGCATTGCAGAAGTGCAAAAGACATTCCCCGATCGATACCGAATACAACCAGATCCGCTTTCAGCCAGTCAGTTCGTTCGGTGGAAATTCCTGCGGCGACCTCGAAAGGGCGGTGAAAGCCATAAACGCGGCGCAGCAGGGCGCTATAATCCGCGTGACCGGCCTTTCGTGCCTTCACAGCGTCCAGACCGCGGCGGTTATGAAGACGTGCGTGAACGTCGCTCGTCGCTGACCGCAGAATCTCGTGCAGCGGGTGTTGTTGCAAACGTCCGTGTCCGAGCGCAGCAATCGAAAAATTATGCGGTTGCTCGTTCAATGGGGTTTCAAGTCGAAGTTAGGATTATTTTGAATCGTAGCAAATTCGAAGCCGGACGTCGACTCTTTGTGCAGAAAGTCGGGCGGTGCGCGCTGTGTGATAAGTTGCCCCCTTGCGCGAACACATCTTCAAGTAACTATGATTTACCCTTTACAGTGGACCTAACGTTCGGAGGGGTTTCTTGTTCCTCGACAACGGACGAATGGTATGCGGCTAGACCACATGTTCACCAGAGACTGGGCGCGCCCATCTCGTAATATGCACAAGTCAGGGGGTCGGGGTTTTCCGACGGGCTGGCGGCTGAGATAAGTTCCCCAGCCTGGTGGTACGCCGCCAGTTTGGTGTTCAGAACAGGTGGGGCTTGCTCTACCTGTTCCGAAATTCCGATTTGCCGATAGGCCCCGGCTGGGGTTTTGCCCGCAACGGTCCAACGCGGGCGATGGTTATCGTTATAATCGAACCAGCGGCCCACGCCTGCGCGCAGTTATGAGCCGGTCTCGAAATCGTTCAGCCGGGCGCATTCGTACTTGAAGGGCCGCCACAGGCCGCTTTGGCGGTACATCGCGCGCTTTACGTGGCTCGCATAGTCGCCGGTTCCGCCAAAGCGGCCTGTGCCGGAATTCGCTTTCAGAGCTTGACGCGCGCCATGCCGGCCTCGGTATAGCGCGGGCCCGCTGTCTTGCCACTCGGCGCCGCCGCTTCGATGCTGGCGAGATCCGCCTCGGTAAGGATCACGTCCGGCGCGCCTGCGCTATCGCGCAGGGTTTCGCTGCGTTTCACCCCGGGGATCGGCACGATGTCATCCCCCCGCGACAGCAGCCAGGCCAACGCGATCTGCGCGTTGGAGACGCCATGACGCGACGCAACCCCGGTAATCGCGTCGACGATGGCAAGGTTCGCGGGCATATTTTCGTCTGAATACCGCGGATCGTTGCGGCGCCAGTCGTCGGCGGGCAGGTCGTCAAGACTGCGGATGCCGCCCGCCAGAAAGCCACGCCCGAGTGGGCTGTACGGCACAAAGCCAATGCCGTTCTCCCGGCACGCGTCAAGAATGCCGCCTTCCACGTCCCGCTCCCAGATCGAATACTCGCTTTGCAACGCGGCGATCGGGTGAACGCGGGCGGCGCGGCGCACGGTGTCTGCAGCCGCCTCGGACAGACCGAGGAAGCGCACCTTGCCCTCCTTGACCAGTTCAGCCATGCCGCCGATGGTTTCCTCGATCGGTACATTGGGGTCGACGCGGTGTTGATAGAACAAGTCGATCGTGTCGATGCCGAGCCGTCGCAGCGATCCCTCGCAGGCGCGGCGCGCGTTTTCCGGGCTGCCGTCCACGACTGTGGGCGTGTCGCCGTCCCAGCGCATGGCGAACTTGGTCGCGATGACGAGACCCTCGCGACGCCCCTTGATGGCGTTGCCGACCAACTCCTCGTTGCGGAACGGTCCGTACATTTCGGCGGTGTCGAAGAAGGTTATGCCAAGGTCGATCGCCAAGTGGATGGCGCGCGTCGAAACATCGTCATCGGCGCGACCGTAATTGATGTTGCCTTCGCGAATCATCGGCATGCACCCGACGCCGATAGCGGAAACTTCGAGGCCCTGGCCCAGCTTGCGGTACTTCATCGGTGGTCTCCCTGATTGCCGATCGGCGCGGTCGTCTGCCAGTGTGGAAGCGGAACGGGATTCTGACAATTGCTTCAGCGGCGGGCGTTTACACACATCGCCGGTGTCTTATGTTGCCTGCGCATGAACAGCTTTGACTGCCAGCCCAATCTCGCCGACGCGATTGTATCGTTGTGCCCGCTGTGCGCAGAGGATTTGCCAATGCTTTTTGCCGATGCCGTCGTTCAATGTGCCATGCCATCAGCCTCGAATTTGCCATTCATGCATGCCTGCTTGCTTGCAGACATCCTCGATCCTTCGTTCGGCTTATCTCTCGGATTTTTGCGCCAATGGCCTCGGGGGTAAGCACGTAATCGATGCAACCAGATTCTATGGCGCTGACTGGCATGTCCGGTTGTTTGGCGCTGTCTGGCTTTTGGGCGATCGTGATGCCCCCCATTTCTCTGATGCCGCATAGCGCGGCAGCGCCGTCACCATCGTAGCCCGAGACGATGACAGCGATAACCTTTCCAGCCCAGTTCTGCGTCAAGGACTGGAGAAAAACGGTGATGACATCCGGCCATCCTCGCGGCTTGGATATGGGTTCCAGGCGGAACCCTCCGTCACAAACATGCAAATCCCGCTGGGACGGAATGATGAAAACGTGATCGGGCCTGATGTCCAACCCGTCAGTGATCAATTCAACCGGCATCGTTGTATATCGCGGAAGGATTTCATGGAGCTGGGTGGCGACGACCCTGAGGTGATTGACGATGACGACAGCGACACCAAGGTCGGCGGGCAAATGTTGCAACAGCCGCACATAGGCATCGAGGCCGCCGGCTGATCCGCCGATGCAAACAACTGGAAAATTCTTGGTAATTCGCCCTGTCCCTGTTTGCGGTGGATGTGCTGAGGTGCAGCGTTGATGAGACAAGGACTCGTCTACCGTTTCGTTGGTCGAGATCGGCAAACCGGCAAAAAGATCTCGTTTCCTATGGCATCGCGGCCGGTTGACAGGCGCTACACCTCAGCAGCCCGTCGAAATGACCACAGAAATCGGGCGTTTGTAAGGGTCGGAATATACGCAGTAACGGCCTGCGCAGCATTTGCCTGAAATGCAGATGCCAGCCAGATCCCGGCGGCCAAGGGCTTCGTCTATCTCGTTGGCATCGTGGATTGGTTCAGCCCCAAGGTGCTGGCATGACCGCCCCTATTGGAAATTCGGCAAAACAACCGGCAGACAATCCACTTATCCGTTACCGATCCATGTGCAGACAAACCGGGCCGCCGCTCAATGCTCCTTGACCAGGCTATCAATCTGCGCGGTATATTCGGGCGTCTTGGCGGAAAAAAAGCCGGTATGGCGGAACCGCACTTTGCCTTTGCGATCGATCAGGATCGTCGCGGGCAATTCATTCACCTGCCAGGTCTTCACCAGACCGGCATCGGCGTCCCACACCACGGGCAAGGTTGATTTCACCTGGTGCAGGAATGCTTCGCCCGGGGCGCGCTGGCGTTCGGCATTGACCGTGATCACGACCAGGTCGCGTCCGGCGTAATGACGGGTCAGCATGGACATATAGGGAAACGCCTGTTTGCACGGCGCGCACCACGACGCCCAGAAATCGAGCATGACCACTTTGCCTCGATATTTCGCGAGATCCAGCCCTGCTGGCCCCACAGGCGCGGCGGTGGCGGTGATGGTCATAGCAAGTCCGCCCAACCCCAACCCAACGATCCGGATAAACCGGCGAAACATAGACGCGCGGTCAGTCATGCGGCAAAATCCTCTTTTGTTAATTCGACAAAACCATAGCCATAAATCGTATCGCGCCCCGGGGTGGCCAGGTCGCGGGCCGATTTGATCAACTTGTTCAGGCATTGTGGCGCTGTATGCCCATCGGCCGGGCAGCGACCCCCTGAAGATTTTTAGAGTCGCACCGCCATCAGGATTTCGGGGTCGACGTGATCGCCCACGGAAAACGTGATATCCGCAATTTTTTCGAGGCCATAGCGGGCATAAAACCGCTGCGCATCGGGGTTGTCGGCATAGACTGTCAGCTGCAATTCGTCGGCATCAACGCTGCGCGCCTGGTGTAATGCCCAATCCATCAGCCGTGCGCCCATCCCGCGCCCGATCAGGTCGGGATCGGTATACAGCTGTTTCAGCTCGAACGGGCGCTGAGCCTGGGTGTGGCGGGGCAAAGCGCTGGCATACCTGATCTTGCAAAACGCAATCAACGTGCCGCCTTGCTCGATCACGGCAATAGCCATGCCGGGGTCGGCCTGTTCCCGCGCAACCGTTGCGGGCACGTGCGCTTCGTCCAGAAACATGGCGAGATTGGCCGCCGAATACAGATGGCCGAATTTTGCGATGAAGGCGCGGCGGCCAAGATCGGCCAGAGCGGCGATGTCGTGAGATGTGGCAGGGCGCAGAAGCATTTTGGCCCTATACCCAAAAACCGGTCGCGCGCAAAAGCGCCGCGTTATTTGGCCGGGCGGATCTTTGGCGGCCTGGCATAAGGCACGAATTTGTCGAGCCCGACAAACCCGCGCCAGAACCCGCTGGCGCGATCATGCAATTCCACGGTGTCGATGCTGCACAACTCCGAAGAGGTCAGGC
>JAYTHT010000076.1:0-1880 GCA_043732365.1 Novosphingobium sp.
GAATCGGGCAGGACAAAGCAGGTGCGCGCATCGACCAGCCGGTATTGCGCATACATTGCGCCGGGAATCACCGCGACCACTTTGCCCAGCAGCGCTTGCGCCTCTGCCGATTCGCCCGCCGCGACAACCGTCCCGGCGCCTTCATTGCCCACTGGCAGCGCCTGGCCCAGCCGCGCCTGCATGGCGCGCACCGCGCCTGCGGGCATCGTGGCAACAATCTTGCCGGGCGTATATTCCGCCGTGGCCAGATCGGCGGGCCCGAACAGCAGGCCCAGGTCGGACGGATTGATCGGTGCCGCCTCGATCCGGATCAGAACCTGATGCTCGGTCGGTTCGGGCAGAGTCTCGTCGCGCAATTCAACCGTCAGCCGCCCGCCATTTTCACCATCAGCGTCCAGTGTCGATACGATGTGCCTGTTCAAAACCATGATCGTTCTCTCCGGGATATTTTGCGTTTAAAAAATATAGTCCTTCAGGTGGCGCATTAAGTCCCAATTTGCAACGGTCTTTGGCATCGAGCGCCTCGGCCAGATCATCGCGGGACCAATGCCCCCGCCCGACCAGCGACAGGCACCCGACCATAGACCGCACCTGATGATGCAGGAAACTGCGCGCCTGCGCCGCGATCACGACGCGGTCGCCCTCACGCCAGACATCGAGCCGGTCGAGCGTTTTGACCGGGCTCGCCGACTGGCAATGCGCCGAGCGGAAAGTGGTGAAATCGTGCAGTCCGACCAGCAATTGCGCAGCATCATGCATCGCAGCGGCATCGACCGGCCTGACAATATGCCAGGCCCGCCCGAGGTCGAGCGTCAGCGGCGCGCGGCGGTTGATAATGCGGTATTCGTATTCCCGCTCCACGCACGAAAAGCGCGCGTGCCAATCATCCCCCACCACGATACATGCGAGCACCGCCACCGGTTGCGGCCGCAACAGTGCATTCAACGCGCCGCACAACCGGACCGGATCGAATTCGCGGCCCAGATCGAAATGCGCACGCATCGCGCGGGCATGGACCCCGGTATCCGTGCGCCCGGCGGCATGGACCGCGACGGTCTCACCGGTCACTGCGAACACCGCCTGTTCGACCGCCTGTTGCACCGATGGCCCATTGGGCTGACGCTGATAGCCCACGAACGGTGTGCCGTCCCATTCCAGAGTCAGGGCGAATCGGGGCATATCAACCGATCCGCGTGCCGACAGGTATCGCCTGGCCACGCAACAGCGCGCCCGTGTCCATCACGGGACGCCCGGCGCGTTGCAGCAGCCTGGGTGCCAACGCGCCGGCCCCGCAGGCGATCGTCAGCGCGTCATCCACGACCATGCCAGGTTCGCCCGTTGCATCGACCACATCGGCGCTGAGCACGCGATACCGTTCTCCCGCCAGTTCGAAAAAGGCGCCCGGCGCGGGTGCAAACGCGCGCACCCGGCGCTCCAGATCGAGCGCCGACAGGGCAAAATCCAGCCGGCTTTCCGCCTTGTCGATCTTGGCGGCATACGTCACGCCAGATTGTGGCTGCACGACCGGCGGATGCCCGGCCAGATCGGCCAGCACCGCAACCATCGCCCGCGCGCCGATCTGGGCCAGCTCGGCCGTCAGTTCGCCCGCAGTTTTGCCCGCAGCGCCCGTGCGCACGACCGCCAGCATCGGCCCGGTATCGAGGCCCCGCTCCATCTGCATGATCGTCACGCCGGTCTCTTCATCGCCGGCCAGAATTGCGCGCTGCACCGGCGCCGCGCCGCGCCAGCGCGGCAGGACCGAACCATGCACATTCAGGCACCCATGCACCGGCAGCGTCAGCACCGCTGGCGGCAGGATCAGGCCATATGCGGCGACCACCGCAACATCGGCCCGGTGCCCGGCAAAGGCCACTTGCGCG
>JAYTHT010000077.1:0-6526 GCA_043732365.1 Novosphingobium sp.
GCGCGTGCCGCGGACAACGACGGCGTGCCGTACTGGGTGTCGCTGCGCAACACCCAGACCAATATGCGAGTCGGCCCGGGGCGCGATTACCGCATCAACTGGATTTATGTCCGCGCCGGATTACCGTTGAAAGTCTTGCGCGAAATGGGCGGCTGGATCCTGGTCGAGGATCCCGACGGCGCGCGTGGCTGGATGCTGACGCAATTCGTTTCGCGCAAGGCACATACCGCGATCGTGCATGGCGCAATTACCGAAATTCACCCAAACCGCGACGGATCGGGCCCGCTGATGTGGCGCGCATCGCCCGGCGTGATCGCGCGCGTCATGGGCGATTGTGCCGCTCAGTGGTGCAAAATCGATATCGACGGTCGCCAGGGCTTCGCCCCGGCGACCGCGCTATGGGGCGCCGAAAAACCCTGACCCCCCCATTTCACGGCTGTTTTAGGCGGGATTTAGACCAGCTCGATCGCCAACGCCGTGGCTTCGCCGCCGCCGATGCACAGACTGGCTATGCCCTTTTTCAGCCCGCGCGCTTTCAACGCGCCGATCAGGGTGGTGACGATGCGCGCGCCCGATGCGCCGATCGGGTGGCCCAGTGCCGTGGCGCCGCCATTCACGTTGATCTTGTCATGCGCGATGCCCAGATCGTGCATCGCAAACATCGCGACACAGGCGAATGCCTCGTTGATTTCAAACAAGTCGACCTCACCAATCGACCAGCCGGCTTTGGCCAGCAGTTTATGGATCGCGCCAACCGGTGCGGTTGTGAAATCCTTTGGCGCCTGCGCATGTGCGGCCATCGCCACGACCGTGGCCACCGGGGTCAGCCCCGCTGCATCAGCGACGGACTGGCGCGTCAGCACCAGTGCGGCGGCGCCGTCCGAAATCGATGACGAGGTGGCTGCGGTGATCGTGCCGTCCTTGGCAAACGCGGGTTTCAGCCCGGGAATTTTGTCCGGCTTGCCTTTACCCGGGGCTTCGTCGGTATCGACCACAGTTTCGCCGCTGCGCGATTTGACCGTGACGGGCGCGATTTCGTCGGCAAAGCGACCATCTGCAATCGCGCTTTGCGCGCGGCGCAGCGATTCGATCGTATAAGCGTCCTGCGCTTCGCGGGTCAGCTGGTACGCGTTGGCGGTGTCCTGGGCAAATGTGCCCATCGCGCGGCCGGGTTCATAGGCGTCTTCCAACCCGTCGAGAAACATGTGGTCATAGGCGATGTCATGGCCGATGCGCGCGCCAGACCGGTGCTTTTTGAGCAGATACGGCGCATTGGTCATCGATTCCATACCGCCCGAAACGACGTAGTCGATCGATCCCGATGCCAGCGCCTCTGCCCCCATGATCAGCGTCTGCATGCCCGAACCGCACACTTTGTTGACCGTGGTCGCCTGGACCGACGCGGGCAGGCCCGCCTTGATCGCGGCTTGGCGCGCGGGCGCCTGGCCCAGCCCGGCGGGCAGGACGCAGCCCATGTAAATGCGTTCAAACTTGTCGCCGGCCACGCCCGATCGTTCGACCGCGGCCTTTACCGCCACAGCGCCAAGGTCGGTGGCGGACATATCCGCCAGAGCGCCCTGCATCGCGCCCATCGGGGTGCGTGCATAGGACAGAATGACAACCGGATCTGCGGTGGAAAACTGGGCCATGGGGATACGTCCTGTGCTCGTGGTCTGATCTTGTATGTGCAGCTGCATCTAGTGCTGCGAGCGGGTCTTTGCAATTCGGTGCAGGCATCCCGAGGACGAAAAATGTTGCGTCGCAACACCGATCAAATGGAGGATGGATCGGGTGCGATCGTCCGGCTGCATCCTTACAAAGCCAGGCGGTCACGCGCAACCAACCGGAAAATGAAGGAAATTGATGATTCTGCAGCCGCGTAACACCGGCCTCCTTGCCCAAAAAGGATGATGATTCGGGGCAAATATGCATTGGCAACCACTTGCGCCGAGGCCGAGGCGGGACTAGGTGCCGGGCATAGACTTTCAAAGGCGAGAGTAGTCCCCCTTGGTCGACCAAACATCCTATCTGGCGGGTTACCTGCCAATCCTCATTTTCCTCGCGATTGCGCTGGCGCTGTCCTCGGCATTCGTGTTTTTGCCGATGGCTGCCTCGCGCCTGACCGGTACACACAACCCCGACCCCGAAAAGCTGTCGGAATATGAATGCGGCTTTCCCGCGTTCGAGGATCCGCGCAGCCAGTTCGATGTGCGGTTTTATCTCGTCGCGATCCTGTTCATCATCTTTGACCTGGAGGCAGCGTTTCTGTTTCCCTGGGCGGTCAGCCTGAAACAGACGCAATGGACCGGTTGGACCACCATGATGGTATTCCTGTTCGAACTGGTCATCGGCTTTATTTACGCCTGGAAAAAAGGGGCGTTGGACTGGGAATGAACGACATGCTCTCCACTCCTGCCCAATCTGGTCCAGCCATATCTGGCGGCGCAGATGTTCTCGCGCCCAACGCGGCGTTTTTCGACAGCCTGAATGCCGAAGTGTCGGACAAGGGTTTTCTGATCGCTTCAACCGAGGACCTGTTTCAATGGGCCCGTACCGGGTCGTTGTGGTGGATGACCTTTGGCCTGGCATGTTGTGCGGTTGAAATGATTCATGTGAGTATGCCGCGGTATGACATGGAACGGTTTGGCGTCGCACCACGCGCATCGCCGCGCCAATCCGACGTGATGATTGTGGCCGGCACGCTGTGCAACAAGATGGCCCCGGCGTTGCGCAAGGTCTATGACCAGATGTCTGATCCGAAATACGTCATCTCGATGGGCAGCTGCGCCAATGGCGGCGGCTATTATCATTATAGCTATTCGGTGGTGCGCGGGTGCGATCGCATCGTGCCGGTCGATATCTATGTGCCCGGGTGCCCACCCACGGCCGAAGCCTTGCTGTATGGTGTGATGCAATTGCAGCGCAAGATCCGCCGCGCCGGCACGCTGGCGCGCTGAGGAAGAGGCCGTATTATGGCAACTGTGCTCCATTCCGCACCGAAATACGCCGCATTTGACGGCGTGCTCGACGCATTGCTGGTCCGGCTGGGCGATCTGGTAATCGCCTCACGCGAAGAATACGGCGAAATCGTGATCGACGTCGCACGCGACCAGATCGAACAGGTGTTGCGCACGCTGCGCGACGACGAAGCGTTCCAGCAGTTGATGGACATCGCAGGCGTCGATTATCCCGACCGCGCGGAACGGTTTGAAGTGGTGTATTGCCTGTTGTCGGTGACTCGCAATTTGCGCCTGATTGTCAAAGTGTCGACCGATGAGGCCACCCCGGTGCCGACCGTGACGACACTGTGGCCCAATGCCGGCTGGTACGAACGCGAAGTTTACGACATGTTTGGCGTGCTGTTTGCGGGCAACCCCGATTTGCGCCGGATCCTGACCGATTACGGGTTTCAGGGGCATCCGTTTCGCAAGGATTTCCCGCTAACCGGCTATGTCGAATTGCGCTATTCCGAAGAGGATAAGCGCGTGGTTTATGAACCGGTGCGGCTGGCCCAGGATCTGCGCCAATTCGATTATAGTAGCCCGTGGGAGGGCGCGAACTACGTGCTGCCCGGGGATGAAAAAGCCAAGCAGACTGATGCTGACCAAAAAGATAAGGGGGCTCCCAAATCATGAGCTTTTCCCTCGAACAGTCGCCGACCACTGGCGACGAGGTCATCAGCAATTACACGATCAATTTCGGCCCGCAGCACCCCGCGGCGCACGGCGTGTTGCGCATGGTGATGGAACTTGACGGCGAAATCATCGAACGGATCGACCCTCATGTCGGCCTGTTGCATCGCGGCACCGAGAAACTGATCGAACACAAAACCTACCTTCAGGCGCTGCCATATTTCGATCGGCTGGACTATTGTTCGCCGCTGGCCATGGAATATTCCTATGTCCTGGCAATCGAGAAAATGCTCAATCTGGCGGTGCCGATCCGTGCGCAATATCTGCGTGTGCTGTTTGCCGAGCTGACACGCATCTGCAACCACATGCTCAATCTGGGCAGCCACGTGATGGATGTCGGCGCGATGACACCGAACCTTTGGCTGTTTGAAATCCGCGAGGATTGTCTGACATTCTTTGAACGTGCATCGGGCGCGCGGATGCATTCAGCCTGGTTCCGCCCGGGCGGGGTGCATCAGGATGTGCCGCTGAAATTGCTGACCGACATCGCCGACTGGCTCGACGTGCGTATGCCCGAATTGTTCGAGGACGCCATGAGCCTGGTCGTTGACAATCGCATTTTCAAACAGCGCAATGTCGATATTGCGCTGGTCAGCCGCGAAGACGCGCTGGCCTGGGGTTTTTCGGGTCCGATGATCCGCGCGGCAGGCATCCCGTGGGATCTGCGCAAGTCGCAGCCCTATGATGTCTATGACCGGATGGATTTCGAAGTGCCGGTGGGCACCAATTCCGACTGTTATGACCGGTTTATGGTCCGGGTCGAGGAAGTGCGCCAGTCGGCGCGCATCATGAAGCAGTGTCTGGCGCAAATGCCCGAGGGCCCAATCGCGTCGGACGATCGCAAAGTCGTCCCGCCCAAGCGCGGCGAAATGAAAAGCTCGATGGAAGCGTTGATCCATCACTTCAAGCTTTATACCGAAGGCTTTCACGTTCCGGCGGGCGAAGTCTATGTCGCGACCGAAAGCCCCAAAGGCGAATTCGGGGTGTATCTTGTAAGCGATGGCAGCAGCAAACCTTACCGCTGCAAAATCCGCCCGACCGCGTTTTCGCACCTGCAGGCGATGGATTTCATGTCCAAAGGCCACATGCTGCCCGACGCGACCGCCATTCTGGGCGCGATCGACGTGGTGTTTGGGGAGTGTGACCGGTGATGGGCCCATCCCGTCCAGCAATATTGCGCCAGGTTTCGATTGCCGCGTGCATCGTCGGCCTGGCCACGGTGGGGGTGTATTTCCTCGCCATGTGGAAAGGCGCGCCGACCCCTCAATGGATGCCGATGCTGATCGCGTTGATCGGCGGTTATGAATTGGTGCAGTGGGCGCAGGCGCTGTGGTTGAAGCGGGCGGGACGCTGATCGTGACTCGTAACGCACGTGAACTTGACGCTGCCAAATTTAACGCTGCTAATTTTATTAGGGACATTGCCTGAGATGGCCAACCGTCATCCCGAACCCGATAGCCCGGAATTGCGCACGCGCTGGGGCCAGTTTGACTGGACCGGTGACAACGCGGTCAAAGCGCAAGAAATGATCTCGCGCTATCCCGCCGGGCGTCAGCGCAGCGCAGTCATGCCGCTGCTCGATCTGGCGCAACGCCAGGTTGGTACCGCTGAAAACACCCAGGGCTGGTTGCCATTGCCAGTGATCGAATTCGTCGCGAAACAGTTGACGATGCCGGTGATGCGCGTGCTCGAAGTCGCGACATTCTACACGATGTACAACATCGCGCCGATCGGCCGGTTTCACGTTCAGGTGTGCGCCACGACGCCATGCATGTTGCGTGGGTCGGATGATATCATGGCGGCGTGCAAGGCGCGCGGCATGAAAAAAGGCCATACCACACCCGATGGCCTGTTTTCGCTGACCGAAGTCGAATGCATGGGCAATTGCGCATCGGCGCCAATGGTCCAGATCAACGATGACAATTACGAAGACCTGACGCCCGAACGTCTCGATTTCGTGCTCGACGAACTGGTCGCCGGGCGCCAGCCCAAGACCGGGACCCAGGATCCGGCGCGCCATACGGTCGAGCCGGTCGGCGCCCCTACCAATCTGGCCGCGATGGTGATTGAAAACCACGATTATCGAGGAGAGTGGTAAGCATGGCACTCGCTGATAAGGACCGCATCTTTACCAATGTTTACGGGTTTCAGCCGTGGAATCTGGCTGCGGCGCAAATGCGTGGCGATTGGGACAACACCAAGGCGCTGATGGAACGCGGGCGCGACGCGATCATTCAGGAAATGAAGGATTCGGGCCTGCGCGGCCGCGGCGGCGCAGGTTTCCCGACCGGCATGAAATGGTCGTTCATGCCCAAGGAATCCAAGGACGGACGCCCCAGTTTCCTGGTCATCAACGCCGATGAATCCGAACCCGGATCGTGCAAGGACCGCGAAATCCTCCGCCACGATCCGCACAAGCTGATCGAAGGCGCGCTGGTCGCCGGCTTTGCGATGGGCGCTCGCGCGGCGTATATCTACATCCGCGGCGAATATATCCGCGAAGCCGAAACGCTGTTTGGCGCCGTGCGTGAAGCCTATGATGCGGGTTTGATTGGCAAGAATGCCTGCAAGTCTGGTTATGATTTCGATGTTTTCGTCCATCGCGGTGCGGGCGCCTATATCTGCGGCGAAGAAACTGCGATGATCGAAAGCCTGGAAGGCAAAAAAGGCCAACCGCGGCTTAAACCGCCGTTTCCTGCGGGCGCGGGGCTGTATGGTTGCCCCACGACAGTCAACAATGTCGAATCGATCGCGGTGGCGCCGACCATCCTGCGGCGCGGTGCGGCATGGTTTTCGTCATTCGGGCGCGATAACAACAAGGGCACCAAGCTCTT
>JAYTHT010000078.1:0-1877 GCA_043732365.1 Novosphingobium sp.
ATGATCAACCGCCGTGGACTGTTGCGCCATACATTGGGCGCCGCCGCACTTGCGCCGATCCTGGCACGGGCGCGCGCAATCGGCCCGGACCGCCGCACCGGTACAATCGGCGATGTCGCGCATATCGTCGTGCTGATGCAGGAAAACCGCAGCTTTGATCACTATTTCGGCACGATGCAGGGGGTGCGCGGGTTTGGCGACCGTTTCCCGATCCCGGTCGATGGCGGCGCGCACGGCATGCGCACGGTGTGGGATCAACACGACGCCACCACGCAACCACCGCGCCTGATCCGTCCTTTCCCGATATCGACGCAGGCGCATTATGACCTGATGCGAATCCAGGGCACCCCGCACGCCTGGCCCAATGCCCAAGCCGCGTGGGACCATGGCCGGATGGGCCATTGGCCAGAGGCCAAAACCCAGCGCGCAATGGCTTATTTCGCGCAAGACGACCTGCCGTTTCAATGGGCGATGGCTGACGCGTTTACGCTGTGCGATGCCTATCATTGTTCCATGCAGACCGGCACCAACACCAACCGCCTGTTCCACTGGACCGGTACCAATGATCCATTGGGCCGTGGCGGCGGCCCCGCGATCGAGAACCCCGACGATGATCTGGCCAGGCCCGACGCCGCCAGCACGCCCCGGTTTTTCTGGACCAGCTATCCCGAGCGGCTGGAGGCGGCGGGCGTCAGCTGGACGATCTATCAGGATATGGCGGACAATTTTGGCGACAATCCCCTGGCCAACATGCTCCAATTTCGTGCGGCCTATCGCGGTGATGCCGGGTCGCGGCGGGTGCTTGCGCAAAAGGCGCTGTCGACCCGCGCGCTCGATAGCTTGCGCGCCGATGCACTGGCCGACCGCCTGCCACAGATCAGCTGGATCATCGGCACCGAACAGGGATCGGAACACCCCGGCCCATCCAGCCCGGCGCAAGGCGCGGCCTATACCGCCAAAGTGATCGAGGCGCTGACCGCCAATCCGACAGTGTGGGCGCGCACCGTACTGCTGGTCAATTTCGACGAGAACGACGGTTTTTTCGACCATGTCCCCCCGCCCGCACCGCCATCGCCCGACGCCGATGCGCCTGGCGGCTATGCCGGGGCAAGCACGGTCTCCACGCTGGGCGAATATCACACTTTCCCAGCGCCAGGGGCCGATGACGACCACCGGGCCCTGCGCGGGCGCCCTTATGGTCTGGGCCCCCGGGTGCCGATGTATGTGCTGTCGCCATGGTCGCGCGGCGGACGCATCCATTCCGAGGTCGCCGACCACACATCGGTCATCCGCTTCATGGAAACACGGTTTGGCGTGCTGGAGCCCAATATCAGCCCGTGGCGCCGCGCGGTGTGCAGCGATCTGACGACGGCTTTCGACTTTGCCCGGGACACGCCCCCCACCACGCTGGCGCCTGCATTGGCCAGCACCATGACCGACGCGCCAGCCCGGGCCGAACGAGCCGGCAAGATCGCCGCACAACCCGACGCCCATCCCCCCGAAACGCAACCCCTGCCTAGGCAGGCCCCCGGCACGCGCCCGGCCTGCCCGGTCCGCTATCAACTCGAAACAACCGCCCAGCGCCTCTCCGATGGCATTCGCCTGACGTTTACCGCAGGCGCCGGGCTTACCGGGGTGTTCCAGGTCTATGACCGACTCCATCTCGATCGTATTCCGCAGCGCTTTACAGTCGAACCGGGCAAACAGATCACCGGCGACTGGACGCTGATCGCGCCCGATCACGCCTATGACTTATGGGTTCTGGGGCCCGCAGGGTTTCACCGCGCGTTTGTCGGGCAAGGCAGTGCAGCCGAACCGGATCTACGCTGGCACAGGACTGGCAATCAGTTGCGCATTACGGTCGCGCCGGGCGAGGT
>JAYTHT010000079.1:0-6521 GCA_043732365.1 Novosphingobium sp.
GCCTGGGGGTAATAGCGGTCGCGCAAACCCAGGGCACCGCGCGCCAGCCGGCGCGATGGTTCCATCAAATCACTGAATGCCTGGAACGCTGCGTACACGCAGTTTCCCCGTCTGTGCCCCGGTTTAACGCCCCGATTTATGTGCCCCGGTAAAATATGCTGCGCTGCATCATTGCGCTTGGCAAGCCTGCCATGACATGATTAGCTTCACGTATCACGACACCGACGGGAAACATGCGGATGGCCGGGACGAAAGCGACCCAGATCGTCAAGTCACGCGCGATACTGACGATTTCAAGCAAAACGTATTCGGTCTGGTCGCTGCGCGGATGGCTGCTGTGTCGATTGGCCGGGCTCGATGTCGAGGAACAGCGCGTCGAACGCAGCGCCGCCGATCGCGCCGAGCTGTTATTGCTCAGCCCGTCGGGGCTGGTGCCCCGGCTGACCCATGGCTGGTTCCGAGGCCGAAGATTTCGACGAACTCGAAATCGAGTTTTAAGGGATTAACAAGCTGGCATCGCCATAGCTGTAGAACCGGTATTGTGCGCCAATGGCGTGCGCATAGGCCGCTTGCATCCGGTCGAGGCCCATCAGCGCCGATACCAGCATGAACAACGTCGATCGCGGCAAGTGGAAATTGGTCATCAGTCCGTCGATCGCCCGGAACGTGTAGCCCGGCGTGATAAAAATCGCGGTGTCTCCGGCAAAAGCCCGGATCACGCGATCGGCACCGGTTGCGCTTTCCAGCAAACGCAGGCTGGTCGTGCCCACCGCAATAATCCGGCCCCCGGCAGCGCGCGCAGCGTTCAACCGGTCGGCCACGTCCGCCTCGATCCGGCCCCATTCGGCATGCATCGCGTGGGTTTGCGTATCATCCACTTTGACCGGCAGAAATGTGCCCGCCCCGACATGCAGGGTCAGCGTTTCATACCCGATGCCAGCCACAGCCAGCGCCGCCATCAATTCGGGCGTGAAATGCAGCGCCGCCGTCGGGGCCGCCACTGCGCCGTCGCGCGCGGCAAACATCGTCTGATAATCGGTATGATCTGCCGCATCGGTCGGACGCTTGCCCGCGATATACGGCGGCAATGGCATGCTTCCTGCGCGTTCGAGCAGGACTTCGACCGGTTCATCGCCGGCAAACGCCAAAGTCCAGCTACCGTCGGCATGAAGCTTTTCGGCCAGCGCGGTCACATCCGCGCCAAATTCGATGACATCGCCTAGATGCAGCCGCCGTCCATTACGCACAAACGCCTGCCAGCGGCGCAAATCGATCCGTTTGTGCAGCGTTGTACCAATCCGCGCCTGCCCGCGCCGGCCTTCCAGTTGCGCCGGGATGACGCGGGTGTCGTTGAACACCAGCACATCGCCCGCGCGCAACAAATTTGGCAGATCGGTTACGCCCAGATCGGCAAATGCGCCCGTGGCACCCACCTGCAACAGCCGGGCGGCATCGCGCGGACGCGCCGGGCGCAGCGCGATGAGGTCGGTCGGCAGGTCAAAATCAAACAGGTTAACACGCATGGCTCAGGCGCGGATCAATGCGCCGTCGAATGGTTGAGCATGTCGGCAGTGATCGATGTGGCTGGTGGTGGCGGCGCCGAAACCACCGGTGCCGGTTTGTGGTCGGCGGCGATCGAAGCCTGCAGAATCCGTGTCGGATTCTTGGGCGGTTCGCCGCGCGTGATCACATCCGCGCTCGCCATGCCGGAAATAACCCGGCCGAAATTGGTGTATTTCCGGTCGAGCGCAGAGCGCGGGTAAAACACGATGAAAAACTGGCTGTTGGCCGAATCGGCATTGTCGGTGCGCGCCATCGACACGGTGCCCCGGCCATGCGGCACATCGTTGAATTCGGCCGCGAGGTCCGGCAGTTTCGACCCGCCCTGCCCGGTGCCGGTCGGATCACCGGTTTGCGCCATGAACCCGTCGATCACACGATGAAAGATGATGCCATCATAAAAACCCTGCCGCACCAGCGTCTTGATCCGCTCGATATGCTTTGGTGCCCATTTCGGCATCAGCCGGATCGCAACCCGCCCACCATTCGACAGATACAGCACCAGCACGTTTTCGGGATCATGGTCTTCATTGCCATCGATCGCATATTGCAGCGTGTTCGACGACACCACGCGGTCGATCTTGAACGGCTTGATCTCGTTCTTGGCAGAGCTCTTCTGCTGGGCAAACGCCGGCGACGCCACCAGCGCGGCGCCAAATGCAAGAGATAGAGCCAAGCGAAACCGCATCAAAAAACATCCTGTCGAAAGTGTTGCATGGCGGATAGGCGAGCAGCGCTTGCCCTGCAATGAACAATTGTGGTGCAACGCGGTGTGTGTCTGACGCGAAACTTCGTTTCGGGAAGTCGGGACCGACCCGCTCTGCCGGCCCATCCGCCCATTATTGGTGCCCTGGGGGCGGATGGGCCGGCGGAGCGGGCCGGTCCCGATTTCGAAAGTGATTCTTTCGTGCGTTTCGCAATCAGATTCGGCGACGAAAAATCATGGGTGGAAAATCAATAATCCCCCAACTGCCCTTGCGCCTCAACCCGGGCAACGACTTCATCGCGCACCGACGCTGACACGAAATGCGTGATGTCGCCACCAAACAACGCGATTTCCTTGACCAGTTTCGATGCGATCGGCTGCAGGCTGACATCCGCCATCAAAAACACCGTCTCGATCCGATTGTTGATCTGCTGGTTCATCCCCGCCATTTGATATTCGTATTCGAAATCGGCGACCGCGCGCAGCCCGCGCACGATCACATTGGCGCCTTGCCGCTCGGCAAATTTCATCAGCAGCGCGTTGAACCCGATCACCTGGACATTGGCAATGCCTTCGTGTTCGACCTCACGCTTGACCATGGCGATGCGCTCGTCGGGCGTAAACATCGGGTTTTTAGACATATTGGTGGTCACCCCGATAATCAGGCGATCGACCAGTTTTGCCCCGCGCCGGATGATATCCAGATGCCCGCGGGTGATCGGGTCAAACGTGCCTGGATAGACCCCGATGCGTTCTTTGTGATTTGCCACGGGAAATCCTCTCCTAATCTCTGCGGCTTATGAAAAGTCAGCGATCGCGTGCCACGATAAACCGCGCGATCGCCCGCAACAGATCGGCCTCATCGCCGTGTGAGGCCAGATACCCGATCGCCTGATCGACCAGCATGTGCGCCTGCGCGCGGGCGCGATCGGGGCCGAGCAGCGACACGAATGTCTGTTTGCCCGCGATCTCATCCTTGCGCAGCGTCTTGCCCGCGACCTGGGCATCGCCCTCGGTATCGATCAGGTCGTCGATGATCTGAAACGCCAGCCCGATATCGCGCGCAAAGCCCCGCAGATGCCCGCGTCCCTCGTGCGAAAACCGGCCCAGGATTGCGCCCATTTCGACCGCAGCACTCAAAAGCGCGCCGGTTTTCAACTGTTGCAGCCGGGTCACCGTCGACAGATCGAACGATGTGGTTTCGGCAACCATGTCCATCATCTGGCCACCGGCCATGCCCGCCGCGCCGCTCGCAATCGCCAGCGTGCGCACCAGTTCGATGCGGATGCCCGGATCGCCGATCAGCGACGGATCGGCCAGCATGTCAAATGCCTGCGCATGCAGGGCATCGCCCGCCAGAACCGCCGTCGCCTCGTCAAATTCGATATGCAACGTCGGTTTGCCGTGCCGCACCGCATCGTCATCCATACAGGGCAAATCGTCATGGATCAGCGAATAGACATGGATCGCCTCTATCGCGCAACCAACGCGCACTGCAACATTACGGTCCACCCCGAACAAGGCCGCCACCGCCGTCACCAGCAGTGGCCGCAACCGCTTGCCGCCGCCGATCGTGGCGTAACGCATTGCCAGATACAACTGGTCGCGCGCATCGCCCGGCACGGGCAGCAACCCGTCGAAACACATATCGACATCGCGCTGAATCCGCGCGAGCGCATCGGCCAGCAGGGGATCGGATGCCGGTTCGAGCGTCACGACGGTCAAGATGCCACGTCGTCAAATGGCCGCGTCCCAGTGGCATGGCCATCGCGGTCGGTCACAATCGCCTCAATCCGCGCCTGCGCCGCATCCAGCCGCGCCTGACAATGCGCGCGCAACGCATCGCCCCTGGCATATAGCGCAATCGATTCGTCGAGCGGCGCCTCACCACTTTCCAGACGCCGCACGACATCCTCCAGGGCTTTGAGCGCGTCTTCAAACGACAGAGCGGCGATATCGGGGTGCGTGTTCATCAAAAGGACAATTGACCGCCCGCGTCGTCAGGGTCAAGTCTGTCTCCGGGTCAATTCGCGCAAGGCATGCCCATTAGCGGAGAACAGACGATGAAATGGGTGATCGGATATGGCGTCGCGGCGCTGGTGTTTGGCGGGCTGGATGCCTGCTGGCTGGCTTGGGCGGGATCGCGCTTGTATCGACCTTTGTTGGGCGATCTGCTCGCGCCTGATTTTCGCGGCGGGCCCGCAATGCTCTTTTACGCGCTTTATCTAGCGGGTATGGTGTGGTTCGCGGTGCGGCCCGGGGTCGAAGGCGGGATTGGCATGGCGGCGGTGAATGGAGCGCTGCTCGGCGGGCTGTGCTATGCGACGTATGACCTGACCAATCAGGCAACGCTGGTGCACTGGCCGGTCACGGTGACGATTGCGGATATCACCTGGGGCAGTTTTGCGACGGCTGTGGCGGCAAGTGTGGCTACGGCGGCGGTGCGGCGCTGGGCTTAACTGACGGATTGGGCTGTGTGTGGTCCAGACGGCAGCGCCAATCAGAATTGCCCGCCGAACCGCATTTGCCCAATGCCCGCAAAAAACCGGGTGCAACTTTGGTGCGGCATGGTCTAGAGCCCGCCGCATGTCTGCACAAACCAGCGCCAACCCCGCCAAAACCATCAGCGCCGAAACCGTCGCCGCCCACGGCTTTACCGACGCGGAATATGCCCGCGTGCTGCACGCGCTGGGGCGCGAACCGAATATGGTCGAGCTCGGCATTTTTTCGGTGATGTGGTCCGAACACTGCTCGTACAAATCGAGCCGGCTACATCTGAAGAAATTGCCGACAGAGGCTCCGTGGGTGATCTGTGGACCGGGCGAGAACGCCGGGGTCATCGACATCGGCGATGGCCAGGCTGCGATTTTCAAGATGGAGAGCCACAACCATCCCAGCTATATCGAGCCATATCAAGGCGCGGCGACCGGGGTTGGCGGGATTTTGCGCGATGTGTTCACGATGGGCGCGCGGCCAATCGCCAATCTGAATGCGCTGCGGTTTGGACGGCCGGATCACCCAAAGATGAAGCATCTGGTTCGGGGCGTGATCGCGGGCATTGGCGGCTATGGCAATTGCGTAGGCGTGCCCACGGTTGGCGGCGAAACGAATTTCCACACAGCCTATGATGGCAATATCCTGGTCAATGCGATGACCGTGGGCGTGGCGCAGCAGGACAAGATTTTCTATTCGGCAGCCAGCGGCCTGGGCAATTCGATCGTGTATGTCGGGTCAAAAACCGGGCGCGACGGCATCCATGGCGCAACGATGGCTAGCGCTGATTTCGACGACAAAAGCGATGAGAAACGCCCGACCGTGCAAGTCGGCGATCCGTTCACCGAAAAACTGCTCATCGAAGCCTGCCTGGAATTGATGGCGACCGATGCGATCGTCGCGATCCAGGACATGGGCGCGGCCGGTCTGACCTCCAGCGCGGTCGAAATGGCGAGTAAAGGCGGCGCCGGGTTGCGGTTGGACATGAACAAAGTGCCGTGCCGTGAAACCGGGATGACGCCCTATGAAATGATGCTGTCGGAAAGCCAGGAGCGGATGCTTATGGTGCTGAAACCCGGCAAGGAACCGATGGCAGAGGCGATTTTTCGCAAATGGGAACTCGATTTCGCAGTGATCGGCGAAGTCACCGATACCGGTCACATGGTGTTGGAATGGAACGGCGAAGTGGTGTGCGACATTCCGCTCGACCCGCTCGCCGACGAGGCACCGTTGTATGACCGGCCGCATCTTTCGCTGGCCGATTACAAGACGTGGGCGGCGGTGCCAGCGATCGGCGATGTGCCGGTCTGCACAGATCTGGGCGCCGACCTGCTGACGTTGATCGGGTGCCCCGACCTCGCCAGCCGGCGCTGGATCTGGGAACAGTACGACAGCCAGGTCGGCGCCGATACTTTGCAGAAATCGGGCGGTGACGCCGCCGTCGTGCGAATTCATGGGAGCGACAAGGCGCTGGCGATGACCACCGATTGCACCCCGCGCTATTGCTACGCCGATCCTTACGAAGGCGGCAAGCAGGCGGTTGCGGAAACGTACCGCAATATCTCGGCCGTCGGGGCGAAGCCCCTCGCGATCACCAACTGCCTCAACTTCGCCAACCCGCAGCGGCCCGAGATCATGGCGCAGATCGTGGGTTGCCTCGAAGGCATGGGCGACGCCTGCCGCGCGCTCGACTACCCGATCGTGAGCGGCAACGTCAGTTTGTACAACGAGAGCAAAGCCACGGGTGGTGGCTCGGCGATCC
>JAYTHT010000080.1:0-1870 GCA_043732365.1 Novosphingobium sp.
TGGCCGCGCAGGGCCGCACCGCAGGCGCGACGGGCGTTGTCATCTATCTGTCGATGGCCGAACGCCGCGCCGAAATTATCGCCGACGCCACGATTGCGGCAAAAGTCGCGCCCGCAGTGTGGGGCGATGCGATGCATGCAATGCTGGCGCATTTCCGCGATGACCGCGTCGCCGACGGAATGGTGGCAGGCGTGGCCCAGGTCGGAGAGATCCTGGCCGCGCACTTCCCGCGCGAATCGCGGGCAGTCAACGAACTGCCCGACGGACCAATCGAATTATGAGCTTGGAAGACGAATACGCGCAGCCCGAACAGGTCCATTGGCAGGGTCGCTTTCTCGCAATCAAGACTCGCGGCCGCTGGGAATATGTCAGCCGTACGCGCGACATCCGCGCCGCGGTCATCCTGGCGATTGATCATGGCCATGTGATCCTGGTCGAACAGTTTCGCGTGCCGCTGGGTCGCCGCACGATCGAATTGCCCGCGGGCCTGGTCGGCGACCATGACGACGACGCAGACGAAGATACGATGAGCGCCGCGACGCGCGAACTCGAAGAAGAAACCGGCTACCGTGCTGCACAGCTCAAGGAAGTCGGCGAATTCTATTCCTCGCCGGGCATGGTGACAGAGGCCTTCACGCTGTTCCACGCCACTGATCTGGAAAAGATCGGCGACGGCGGCGGCGTGGGCGACGAAAACATCACTGTCCACCGTGTCGCAATCGCCGCCATCGAACCGTTCATCGCGGCCAAACGCGCCGAAGGATGCGGCATCGACACAAGACTCTTGCTGTTCCTGGCCCCCCGCCTCATAAACGTTTAATCCAACGATTAAACACAAATGGAGCGGGATTATGGCGGGCAGAGTTGCAGGCAAAAAGGCACTCATCACTGGCGCAGCACAAGGCCTGGGCGCGGCCCATGCGCGGACCCTGGCGCGCGAAGGCGCGCGCGTGCTGTTGACCGATATCAACGCGGACAAAGTCGCGGCAGAGGCCGCCAGCATCAATGCCGAATTCGGCGCAGGCACCGCATTTGCGCTGGCGCATGATGTCACCAGCCCGGATGACTGGGACCGGGCGATTGCCCATGCTGCGCAACATCTGGGCGGGCTGTCGGTCCTGGTCAACAATGCCGGGGTCGGCGTGCGCGGCAATATCGAAACCTGCACGCTCGACGAATGGCGGCGCGGCTTTGCCATCAATGTCGACAGTGTTTTCCTTGGCTGCCAAAAGGCATTGCCATTGATGAAAGACAATCAGCCGGGGTCGATTATCAATATCAGCTCGATCGCCGGGCTGATCGCGTCAGACACGATGCCCGGCTATAACGCCAGCAAGGCGGCGGTGTGGATGCTGTCAAAATCGGTCGCGCTCTATTGCGCCAAACGCGGCTGGAACATCCGCAGCAATTCGATCCACCCGACTTTTGTCGATACCCCGATCCTGGACGGCATCAGCGCCAGTTCAGGGCTGGGCAAAGACGTGATCATGGTCAAATTGGCCCGTCAGATCCCGCTTGGCCGCGTCGGCGTGCCCCAGGAAATCGCCAATGGCGTGCTCTATCTGGCGAGCGATGAATCGAGTTTCATGACGGGCGCCGAACTGAAACTGGATGGCGGCATTTCGGCGATGTAACGCGAAATCCCGCGCCAAGCCCCTTGCTCGATGAACCTTTCGCCTGCAATTTGCCGATCATGAAATCAAACCTTGCTCGCCGCGCGCTGCTCACCATCATGGTTTGTACCGCATGGTCCCGTCCCGCGCTTGCGGACGATAAGTGCAAGCTCATGCCGATTGCCCGCTTCGCGGTGATGATGGAGGGCCCTCGTGCCACTATCGCGGTCAAGATCAATGGCAAGGATACGCGGATC
>JAYTHT010000081.1:0-1853 GCA_043732365.1 Novosphingobium sp.
CGCGATCTTTCCAAATTGATCTTTCAGCCGCTGGTCGTGCGCATTGCGATCATGTTCGCACTGCCATGTGCGGCGTTTACGCTGACCAATGCCTTTGGCGGGCTGGGCCCCGATTTCCACGCGTCATCGGGCATGGTCGGCATTGCCAACGGTGTCGGGGCCACGGTGGTCGGCATGGCCGCCGCGCTGTTTGCGCGATGGTGCCTGACCAGAATTCGGACGCCGCTGCTGTACCTTGGCGTGGGTATGGCTGGTGCGATCTTTACGGCTCTGCTGATCGGACTGCCCCATGGTCCGGGGGTCTATGTCCTGGCTGTATGCGGCGAAAACATTGCCCAATCGATGGCCCAGGTCTCGCAAAACGCCATCATATTCGGCTCAATCCGGCGCGGCAGCCCGCTCGCTGCCTCGCAATTCGGTCTGTTGGGCACCGCGTACTTGCTGCCATATGCATATATGCAGGCGCTCGACGGCTATGGGTATCATCTGGCCGGCAATGTCGCGGGCTCGTTCTGGATGGACGCGGGCGTCAGTCTGGCGGCATGCCTGATTATGGTGGTCCCGGTGCTGCGCTGGATGCGCAGTGGAAAATTGAGGGCTCCCGACGATGATGCGGCCGACGTTGACGGTTCCTTTGAACAGGAACACCTTGAAGCAGACGGGGTTGGCGCATAGCAGTTGGCCATCATGCACCAGACCCCCGATGACCGTCCGATCTATCGCCTTTTGACCGGCAAGGATGACCGCGCATTTTGCGAGCGTGTATCAGAAGCGCTGGCGCAAGGCTGGCGCCTGTATGGATCGCCGACGATGGCGTGGGACGGCGGGATGGATTGCATCAAAGTCGCGCAAGCGGTTGTCTGGCACGAGGCTGATGTGATCAAGCGCTGAACCGCGGCTTATTGCGCCGCTTCGACCATGTCGTCTTCGATGCTTTCCGCAGCTTGGCGAGTCCACATTTCGGCATAGAGCCCATCGCGGCGCAGCAGATCGGCGTGGCTGCCCTGTTCGGCCAGGCGGCCCTGATCGATCACCAGGATCGTGTCGGAATCGACGATCGTGGATAGGCGGTGCGCGATCGAAATGGTCGTACGGCTGACCGCGACCGCGCGCAATGTGCCCAAAATGTCCTGTTCGGTGCGCGTGTCGAGCGCGCTGGTTGCCTCATCAAACAGCAGGATAGGCGGGTTCTTTACCAATGTCCGCGCGATGGCGACGCGCTGCTTTTCGCCGCCTGACAGCTTCAAGCCGCGTTCGCCGACTTCGGTATTGAGACCCTGCGGCAGGCGTTTGATGAAATCGCCGATGGCCGCGCCGCGTACGGCGGCTTCGACTTCGGCGGCGCCCGCACCTTCGCGGCCATAGGCGACGTTATAACCGATGGTGTCGTTAAACAGCACGCTGTCCTGAGGCACGATGCCCAATGCCGCGCGCAGACTGGCCTGCGTCACTTTTGAAATATCCTGTCCGTCGATCAGGATTCGGCCCGATTGCGGGTCGTAAAACCGGAACATCAGGCGCCCGATGGTCGATTTGCCCGCGCCCGAAGGCCCGACGATTGCGACGCGACTGCCCGCTGGCACTTCGAACGACAATCCGTGCAGGATCGTGCGATCGGGATCATAGCCAAACACGACATTGTCGAACGCGACGCTGGCGCGTTTGATTACCAGCGCAGGTGCGCCGGGCACATCGGCCACTTCGACCTCGGTATCGATCAGTCGAAACATTTCCGCCATGTCGGTAAGGCCTTGACGGATTGTGCGATAGACCATGCCCAACATGTCGAGCGGGCGGAACAATTGCGTCAGATAGCCCTGCACAAACACCAGCTGCCCGGCGGTATACCGGCC
>JAYTHT010000082.1:0-1851 GCA_043732365.1 Novosphingobium sp.
TGCGAATTGGCATAGACGCGTACTTTTTCGAGCCGCGCGCCCGATTTGCCGGTCAGCGGGTCGAATTCGGTAATTTCCTCGATCTCGTCGCCAAAGAAACTGACGCGCCAGGCGGTATCGTCGTAATGCGACGGGAAAATTTCCAGGCTGTCGCCGCGCACGCGAAACATACCACGCGCAAAGGCAAGGTCGTTGCGTTTGTATTGCAGCGCGACCAGTTTGCGAATGATGTCGCGGCTGTCGGCGCTTTCGCCCTTTTTCAGGTCGAAAATCATCGCCGAATAAGTTTCGACCGACCCGATACCGTAGATGCAACTGACCGAGGCGACGATGATTACGTCATCGCGTTCCAGCAGGGACCGCGTTGCCGAATGGCGCATTCGGTCGATCGCCTCGTTCACCGAACTTTCTTTTTCGATGTAGGTATCGGACCGCGCGACATAGGCCTCTGGCTGATAATAGTCGTAATACGATACGAAATATTCGACCGCGTTATCAGGAAAGAAGCTTTTGAATTCGCCATACAATTGTGCGGCCAGGATCTTGTTGGGCGCCAGGATCAGCGCGGGCCGCTGCAATTCCTCGATCACTTTGGCCATCGTGAAAGTCTTGCCCGACCCGGTGACGCCCAGCAGCACCTGGGTGCGTTCGCCATCCAGTGTGGCGGCGACCAGATCGGCAATCGCGGTCGGCTGATCCCCCGCAGGTTGATATTCCGAAACCACGCGGAATGGGCGCCCGCCCTCGGATTTCTCCGGCCGCTGCGGCTTGTGCGGGACAAAGCTGCCCGACGTATCGGGCTCGGACAGCCCTCTGCGGATTACGAGTTCGGCCATGGCGTTTTCAGGATTCCGGGAGTGCGGTGAACGGGTCCAGCCAATATGGGCGTAACTGTCCCGTTCCGCAATTGGGCGGGTTGTGGAAGTTACAGCTGGCAGTTGTTTACCGGGTCGCGCGTGCGCACGCCGCCTTGGCCAGCACCTGTGCGCTCCACTGGTTGAGGCTTACCCCGGCAAGTTCAGTAGCTCGGGCAGACGCGGCGTGAACCTGGGGGTCGACGCGCAGCATCAGCTTGCCCGAATAAGGTCGCTCGGGTGTTTTTCCGGCGCTGGCACACGATTCGAGATAGTCATAAACCGCTTTGTGAAAGGCCGTGATCAGATCACCAACCGTGTCGGCATGAAACCCCACCACATCACGCACCCCGGCAATGCGGCCGAAAAAAATGGCGTCGGCAGCATCAAATTCGATACGTGCATTATAAGTCTTATACGTCAAAACATTCCCGCTCATGGCGTTACTCCCAATATCACCGGATAGTCGCGCGCATCGTGGCGCGACTATGACGAGGCCGCGCCGGTCAAAGGGCTAACGTATAGCGGTGCCGGTGGGCGGCAGCGCGCGCGAGGTATAGCGCATGACGATCATGCTGAACGTCAAGGCGCTGGAAGTGGTCTGAACCTTAACATTCACATTTGATTTTCTTTGGTTTTGCGAATCGCCTCGGGGCACTATTAGCACCACAACTGTTGGGCCAGATTGGTACGATAACATATTGCGTGGGCATGATGCTCGATGCAGGCCTCGTGCTGATGAGCGATACGCGGACCAACGCCGGCGTCGACAAGATTTCTATATTCCGCAAGATGTTCAACTGGCACGTGCCGGGGGTATCGCACGATCACGCTGATGACCGCGGGCAATCTGGCGACGACGCAATCGGTGATCAGCCAGCTGGAGGAACGCAACAAAGTTCCCGGCGACCGGCATCCATCGGTTCTGGAAGCGCCAACGATGTTTCAGGTGGCGGGCGAAGTCGGGCGGATGTTGCGCAGCGTGGTCGAAGGGCCG
>JAYTHT010000083.1:0-1851 GCA_043732365.1 Novosphingobium sp.
AGGCAACGCGCCGGATGTGCCTGGCGCTGGGCGATCTGCCCGCCGATTTGCAAAACCTGGCTTATGCCATCGTTCGGGCGGCGCGCGCCGACCACGCAATCGCGGTTGACTTTGATGCGGCACCGCGGCCTGACGATGGAAATGGCCGGCTTGCGCTGTTGCATCAGGCGGTTGCCGGGCTGGGCGATGATATGGATCGGTCGCTGCGCGTCGATGAAGCCGGGGTCTCGCTGTTTTTCACCGCATTGGCGATTGCATCAAGCCATCCGCGCGAAACCGTCGTACTGGCCGGCGCCGAAGATGATCCCATCCGCCTGGCGCTGTTGTTGTGTGCCGCAGGACTATCGCACAATGATGTCGCGCGCCAATTGCTGATCCTGCGACCCGATGCCGACCCCGCATTGGCCGATGTGGCACACACCGCACTTGCCGCCGAAACTCTGCTGGGGAACGCCCAAACCCTGCCGGGAGCCGGGCAATGAGCCATGTTGCCGCAGTAACCGGACGTTGCGACGATGCTGACCGGTTGATCGAGGCGGATGAACCGCTCGCCGGTTTGCAGATGCGTTGCGGCGGCGATCTGCCCGGCATGCTGGCGGTGCCGGCGTTGCTCGCGCTGGTGCGCCAGACGCGCGTGTCGGGCATTGCGCAATCGCGCATGATCGGTGCGGTCGATGATGGCAAGCCCATCGGTTTCCTCGCCAGCGTCGCCCCCGTAGACGGTGGAACGCGCCTGGCGCTCAGCCAATGGCGCCTGATGGGCGAGGGACTGGCCGACATTGGCCCGGTCGACGCCCTGTTGTACCAGACCGCCGCGATCTATGCCTTGCTCGATATCGATCAGCGCGTGCTGTCGGTCGATTTGCGCGGCTCGGACACCGGTCTGATCGATCTCGCCACTCGCTGGCGCACCGATCGCGACAATGTCTGGTCAAAGGCGGTCGAACTCGTCGGCGTCGCCCATCGTCAGCCCCTCCATTGGCGCCTGATCGATGACACCGCCATCCGCATCCCTGGCTCAACCCAGCCATGGCGCGCCCGGTTATTGCCGCGCGGCGACGTCGGGTTTGATTTGCTGATTCTGGCTGATACTGTCAGCGTAATCCCCGGCGCCGAAATTCCTGGCCAGATCGCACCAAAACCCGCACAGGAACCCAGCCAAAGCTGGTCCCGCCTGATCGGCCGCGACCTCGCCCCTGCGCTGCGCCAACCCATCAACCGCATTGTCGCCAATGCCGAAACCATCCGCACCCGGCTGGCCGGGCCCCTGGTCGATGAATACGCCGGCTATGCCGCCGATATCGCCGAAGCGGGCCGGCACCTGCTCGCCCTCGTCGAAGACCTCGCCGACCTCGACGCCGTCGAGGCCCCCGAATTCAACCCGGCACCCGACCGCATCGACTTGACCGATTGCGCCCGCCGCGCCGCGGGCATTCTGGCCATGCGCGCCGCCGAACGCGGCATCATCTTGGCCCCGCCACCCGAACAGCACACCATCCCGGCCACCGGCGAATTCCGCCGCGTCCTGCAAATCCTGCTAAACCTGATAACCAACGCCATCCGCTACGGTCCCGAACACTCGACCATCCACATCGAAACCGGCGGCGACGCTCACACCGCCTGGATCGCCGTCAGCGACCAGGGCGAAGGCCTAACCCCGGATCAGGCCAGCCAGGTGTTCGACAAATTCGAACGATTGGGTCGCACCGGCGATGGCGGCAGCGGGCTCGGGCTGTATATTTCACGCCACCTGGCCCGGGCGATGGGCGGCGATCTGGTCGTGTCAGGTGAGAGCGGTGGCGCGCGGTTTGTGTTGTCTTTGCCGGGACGTTTGCCGGAGTAGAGCCTTAG
>JAYTHT010000084.1:0-6429 GCA_043732365.1 Novosphingobium sp.
GGGTTAATCGGGGATCAGCCGGTGACCCTGCACTGGGAAGCAGTGCCAGCGTTTCGCGAGGATTATCCCGATGTGCATGTAACAGAGGAACTGTTTTGCCTGGGCGACCGGTTGTTTACGTGCGCCGGGGGCACGGCGGCGATCGACATGATGCTGGAACGCATCGCCCGGCGGCAGGGGCCGACTTTAGCGCGCGCAGTGTCCGAGCAGTTCATTCACAGCCGCATCCGCCCGCACGAAGAACGCCAGCGGTCGAACCTGGCGGTGCGCATCGGCTCGCGCGATCCGCGCCTGATCGCGGTCATCGCGCAAATGGAAGCGGAAATCGAAAATCCGCTCCGGCTGGAGGATATGGCGATGGGCGCCGGGATCACGCGGCGGCAGCTCGAACGCCTGTTCATGGCGCAATTTGGCGAAGGGCCTGCGGCCTACTATCGCAATATCCGGCTGGACCGCGCGCAATCGTTCCTGGCCGATACCAGCCTGCCGCTGATCGAAGTCGCGGTGGCCACCGGATTTTCTTCGAAAAGCGCACTGGCCCGCGCGTATTCCCAAAAATTTGGCCGCCCGCCCGGTGCCGAGCGTGGGCGCTGGAAGCTGGCCCCGAATTGCGCCGCCCGCACGCCGCACGCCGCCTGAACGATTACACCAAGGAACCTCATGTCCGCACCCGCAGCAACGCAGACCACCGCGCATGACAGCGTGAAAAAGATCCCGCTGGCGCTGTGTCTGGGCATCGCGGCATGTATGGCCGCGGCGCATCTGGGCATCAATTATACTCCCTATCTGGTCGGCGGACTGATCGATCGGTTTGGCTTTGGCCCCGGCTCGATGGGGGTGTTTGCGACCGCAGAAACGCTGTCGTTTGCTATCGCCATGTTCCTGTTTGCGCCGCGTGCGCAGACGCTGCGTCCCCGCCGCATGGCTCTGATCGCCAGCGCCATTATCGCGCTGGTGCAAGTGGGCGCGGCGGCGACCGGCGTTCTGCCACTGCTGGTGATCAGCCGTGTGGCGACCGGGTTTGGCTATGGCATGCTCAACACCGCAGTGAATGTTGCGGCGGCGCGCACCGGGCAGCCGGCGCGTGCGATATCGGTCGGCATTTCGCTGCAGGTCCTGTTGTTCATGGTGATGAACCTGACCATTCCGATGATCGGCGCATCGGGTGGGGTGGGGGCGATGTTCATCGCGCTGGGAATCATTTCGGGCGCGTTGGCGTTAGGCATGGTGCCGCTGTCCGACACCACTGAAACGGGCGTGCGTGAAACAGGGATGGGGACCGCCGCAGCTGCGGTGCCGCCGATTGCGCCGGGCGGCTGGCCCGTGCTGGCAGCGATGGCGCTGTTTGCGTTTGGCACGATGGCGATCTGGCCATTCATGGAACGCGCTGCGCATGCGATCGGGATGTCGGCGACCGCATTTGGCCGGTATCAGAGCATTTCCAATCTGCTCAGTTCGGCGGGCAACTTCGCCCTGACAATGCTGCTGGCGCGGGGCATCCGGCGCGGTTTTCTGGAAGTGGCGCTGCTGGTATGCGGGATAACCTGCGCGATGTTGACCACGGTCAACAACCAGGTGGTATTTGCGGTGGCGCTACAGCTTTACAATGTCAGCTGGTACATCGTGTACCCGCTGTTGCTTGGACTTGCCTATACGCACGACCCGCATGGCCGGCTGGCGGTGCGCACGACCGGCACATGGCTGGTCGCGCAATCGGCCGGATCGCTTGCCGCTGGATTTGTGGCGCAAGTGACCAAGGGCTATGGCCTGGTCGGCGGTCTGGGCATGGTCACCTGCGCGATGGCGGTGGTAATCGTGATCCGGTTTCAGGCGGGCAAACGCGCGGAAGAGATGCTCGTCGTCCTACCGGCGCATTAAATACCCGCTTCCAACCCCACATCGGCCACCGCGATCTGTGCGCGCTCGGCATCCAGGTCCATCGACCGGCACGCGACATAATAGATCAGCGCGGCCACCGGTAGTCCAACCAGCATCGACACGTCTGCTCCGCCCAGCATCTTTGCAATCGGGCCGACGAATATCGGCGTTGAAAAACACGGCACCATCGCGACAAAGCCGACGAAATAGGCGGTGAGGCCGCGCCAGTTCCATTTGCCGTAAATGCCATCGGGGTTGAATATTTCGCGCACCGAATAATGGCCGTGGCGCACAAAGAAGAAATCCACCAGATTGATCGCGGTCCACGGTGTGAACAGATAGATCAGCACCGACAGCAGGTTTTCAATCAATTCCTGCACATTCGCCCCGGCAATCACCGACAGCCCCGTCGATACCACGCCCAGCAGCGCCAGCGCGATCAGGCGCATGCGCCCGGGATTTTTGACGTGGTGAAAACTGTCGAGGATCGACAGCAGGGTCAGCGAACCGCCATAGAGATTGATCGTGGTGATCGTCACCAGCGACAGCGATGTCAACACGACCAGCACCGCGCCAAACCCGGGAATGATGTGGTCGCTGGTGGCCATGACCGCGCCAACGATTTCGCGCCCCGGGAACATCGCAATCGCGATATCGCCGACCAGCATCATCCACGCCCCGCCCATGAATGCGCCGGTGAAAGTCCACCCGAACGTCGATGCCACGCCGATATCACGCGGCAAATAGCGCGAATAATCCGACACATAGATCGACCAGGACAGTTGGTACCCGGCGGCTGCAAAGAATTGCAGCAGGAACGGCAGCACCAGCCATTTGCCCAGGCCCAATTGCGCCATGCCATGCCCGATGATCATCACGCCGACCGAAAAGACCAATAGCGTGATGACCACGACAAAAGCCATGACCTGTTGCGCCTTGTGAATCATGTCGTACCCGGCCACCGCAAACAGCAGTGCCACCAGGGTAAACAGCGCAAATGTGACGGCAAGGCCAGTCTGCGACAGATGCATCCCCGTCAGGTCCTGCACCGCGACGCCAAACAGCACTTCGTTGAACACGGTATAGCCGATGTAAGTGACCAGCGCGAACAGCCAGACGAGCAGCGCGCCGCGATAGCCGAACTGCGGCCGCGACTGGATCATCTGCGGCAGGCCCAGTTCGGGCCCCTGGCTGGAATGCGACGCCATGAACAGCGTGCCCAACGCGCACCCTGACAGGATCGCCAGCGCCGACCAGCCAAACCCCAACCCCAGCGCGATCCCGATCGCGCCAGTCGCGAGCGTCGCCAGATGGGCGTCCCCTGCAAACCAGATCGGCCACAGATGCCAGCCCTTGCCGTGGCGTTCGGCCAGTGGCACGTAATCGATCGAGCGGCTTTCAATCAGTTTCATGAGCGGCCCTTGATCGCGCAGGGCCAGAATGCCGGCCCATTTGCATCGTTTCATGCCCGACTGCGATCGCAGGCGCTAGGGGGCGGGAAAAATGTTCGGGAAAAAGGGCGCGAGGTTACTCAATGCTGGCCACGCGCTGGCCAGGCCAGGTTGACAAATGGGCGGATCGGACGGAACGCCGGTCCATGGCAGGCGCGCAAGGTTTCACCGGCATAGGCGATTTTACGGATCGCCCACACACGCCGCGTTGTGACGTGCCGCGCAAAGACCTGTTGCATACGTTTCTGGATGCGCCGCTGGCACGCGATCGGTCCGCGATCGCGATCGATGTGCCGCCCGGGCGCGACCGTCCCGCACGGCAAATCCTGTCTTATGGCGACCTCGACGCGCTGGCGACGCGGATCGCGCGCCATCTCGCCGGCCGGATCACGGGGGAAGCGATTGTCGCGCTGTTGATCGCGCGGACTTCGCCGCTGTTGTATGCCGCGCAGATCGCGGTGCTGCGCGTGGGCGGGGCGTTTACGTGCCTGGACCCTGCATTTCCCGATGAGCGCATGGCCGAAATTCTGGCTGATGCCGCTCCGGTTGTGGTGCTGGCCGATGCGGCGGGGCTCGATCGGCTTGATCTACTGGATCTGCCGCCCGGATTGGTGATCGATGCCGTGGCATTGGCGCGGACTTCGCCGCGCGCAGTGGTGTTGCCAGGCGCCCTGGCGCCGTCGCAACTGGCCTATGTGATCTACACCTCGGGCACGACCGGCACGCCCAAAGGGGTGCAAGTTGAACACCGCAACATCGCCAATCTGGTGGCCGGCGACATCGCCGAATTCGGCCTCGGGCCAGGCGACCGCGTGGTGCAGGGGTCGTCTAGC
The DNA here is from genome assembly GCA_043732365.1 of Novosphingobium sp. Classification (GTDB taxonomy): domain Bacteria; phylum Pseudomonadota; class Alphaproteobacteria; order Sphingomonadales; family Sphingomonadaceae; genus Novosphingobium. Next base: position 4,163 of record JAYTHT010000084.1, read on the forward strand.
GCGTATGATTCCTCGCTGGAGGAAATGTGGCTGGCGCTGGCGAGCGGTGCGACACTGGTCGTGATGGACGATGCGGCGGTACGGCTGGGGCCCGATGTGATCGGCTGGTTGCGCGATGAACGCGTGACGGTGTTTTGCCCGCCGCCAACGTTGCTGCGCGCAACGGGCTGTGCCGATCCGCAATCGGCGCTGCCCGAATTGCGCCTGTTGTATGTCGGTGGCGAGGCGCTGCCGCAGGATCTGGCCGATTGCTGGGCGGCGGGGCGGCGCATGGTCAATGGCTATGGCCCGACCGAATGCGCAGTGACATGCTTGCGCTGTGATGTCGTGCCCGGGCGGCCGGTGGGGATCGGGTTTGCGGTGCCGGGCATGATGGCATGGGTGCTGGACCAGGCGCTTGAACCCGTTGCCGACGGCGCGCAGGGCGAATTGTGCATTGGCGGCGCGGGGGTGGCGCGAAGCTATCGCCATCGTGAGGAATTGACGGCGGAAAAATTTGTCGATCACCCTCGGCTCGGGCGGATTTATCGCACCGGCGACCTGGTCGATTGCGATCCGGAGGGCTGTTTTTTCTACCATGGGCGGATCGATGCCCAAGTCAAAATTCGGGGCTACCGGGTTGAACTGGGCGAGATCGAGGCCCGGCTGGCGGCACTGGCAGGCGTGCGCGCGGCGGCGTGCCGATTGCAGCCGAGCGGGGCGGGTCACGAACTGGTCGGCTTTGTCGTGCCGGTCGATCTATCGCTCCCGCCACCGCCGGATGTGCTGCGCGACGCGCTCGCGCGCCAACTGCCGGGCTATATGGTGCCGGTGCAGATCGGCGTGATCGCCGATCTGCCGACGAGTGTCGGGGGAAAGCTCGACCGGGCACGACTGCCGCTGTTGACGCTAAAGCCCGCTACCGGCGCGCGTCCGGTGGTGGCGCCGCGCGGCGAGATGGAAGGATTGATCGTAGCGGCGGTCGCCGATGTGTTGCGGCGCGATCACGCCGTGTCGGTCGAGGATGATTTCTTTGCCGATCTGGGCGGGGATTCGCTTAGCGCCGCAATGTTGGTCACGCTGTTGCGCGATGATCCGCGCACCAATTGGGTGGCGGTCAGCGACATTTATGAGGCACGCACGGCGCGCGCGCTGGCGGGGCAGGCGCAAGGGTTTTACGAAAGCGGGCTTGCGCCCCCGGTTGAACTGGATCTGCCGCGCGTCGGCACGGTGCGTCCGGTGCTGGCCAATGTGGTGCAGATCGGGTGGCTGGCGGCGGAATTGTGCGCCGCAGGCTGGCTGGCATGGGTCATGGCGTTTGTGGTTTTTCCGGGCGTCTATGGGCGCGTGGGTCCGGTGGCGTTTGTCGCGCTGACGCCGCTGATCGCGCTGGGTTCGCTGGTGCTGTATATCCCGCTGTCGATGGTGTTGGCCGTGGCGATCAAACGCGCGCTGATCGGCAAATATCAACCGATCCGGGCGCGGGTGTGGAGCGCGTGGTATTTGCGGCACTGGATCGTAGTGTCGGCGGCGCGCCTGATCCCCTGGCCGCTGTTGCAGGGGTCGGGGCTGCAACAGGCGATCTTGCGCGCATTGGGCGCGCGGATCGGACGCGGGGTCCATATCCACCGCGGTGTCGATCTGGCGCGCGGGGGGTGGGATTTGCTCGATATCGGCGATGGTGTCGCGATCGGGCAGGACGCGATGATCGGGCTGGCCGATCTGGATCGCGGTGACGTGGTCATCGGGCCGATCACGCTGGAGCCCGGTGCGACGATGCTGACCCGCGCGGGTATTGGCGGGTGGTGCCGCATGGGGCGCGACAGCCAGTTGACCGCGCTGTCGGTGCTCAATCCGGGCCTGGTCATTCCGGCAGGTGAACTGTGGGACGGTGTTCCCGCCCGGCCAAAGGGGTTTGCCCCGGCGCCACCTGCGCCCGTGACCGATGGCCTGCCGCATATGCTGTGGGATGCGTTGGCGATGGTGTGCGAGGCGGGGCTGGGCTTTGCCACTGTGCTGCCGGCGCAGGCGCTGGCGGTTATCCTGTGCGCGGCGACGGGCACACGCGCGGCCGATGTGTGGCGGTGGGCCTGGCACCCGACATTTGCCACGCGCGCCGGGGTGGTCGTGTTGGTCGTGACGGTGGTGTCGCTGCCGCTGACACTGGTGTGGACCGCGCTGATGATGCGACTGATGGGGCCGGTGCGGCCCGGCACGATTTCGCGCTGGAGCCTGGCGTATTTGCGCGCGTGGCTAAAGGCGGGGATGCTGACGCTGTCGGGCGAATG
>JAYTHT010000085.1:0-6388 GCA_043732365.1 Novosphingobium sp.
CGCGAAGCCGGTGCCGATGACGTGGTGATCTATGGCCGTGGGCCGTTCGACAAAGCGCAGTCGCGCGAACTGACCGAAGCGTTCAAGGCGGCATGCGGGCCCAATGGCGCGAACATCGTCTATGATATCGTCGGCGGCGACTATTCCGAACCGGCGTTGCGCGCGATCGCCTGGGAAGGGCGATTTCTCGTGGTCGGCTTCCCCGCCGGGATCGCCCGCCTGCCGTTGAACCTGACTTTGCTGAAATCGTGCGATGTCTGCGGCGTGTTCTGGGGCGCGTTCACCGCGCGAAACCCGGCCCGGTTCAAGGCGGAAGTCGCCGACCTGTTCGCAATGCTGGCCGACGGGCGGATAGCGCCGCGCATTTCGGCACGCTTTCCCCTGGCGCGCGGCGCCGAGGCAATCGCGAGCCTGGAAAACCGGACTGCGGTCGGCAAAGTGGTGGTTGAGATCGGTTGATCCGGCGTTCGTAACGCCCCTCCCCGTCAGGGGAGGGGGGAACCCCGATCATCGCGACGTGGTATGCAGAGCGCGGGCCCCTGCCACCCGATCACATATGGATCGGCTTGCCCGTTACCGCCATTGCGGCTTCCTTGATGGCTTCGGAATGGGTCGGGTGGGCGTGGGAGGTATAGGCGATGTCTTCGCTGGTGGCGCCAAATTCCATCGCCAGTACGGCTTCGGCGATCATCGTGCCGGCCAGGGTGGCGACGATCCACACGCCCAGCACGCGGTCGGTTTTGGCATCGGCGATGATTTTGACAAAGCCGTCGGATTCGCGATTGGTCTTGGCGCGGCTGTTGGCCATCATCGGGAATTTGCCGACTTTGATCTCACCCAGGGATTTCGCGATTTCCTCGGTCAGGCCAACGCCGGCGAATTCAGGGTTGGTATAGACGACGCCGGGGATCACCGCATGGTTGACGATACCGGTCAGGCCCGCAATGTTTTCGGCCACTGCAATGCCTTCGTCTTCGGCCTTGTGTGCCAGCATTGGGCCGGGGATCACGTCGCCGATTGCCCAGACGCCTTCGACGCTCGTGCGGAAATCGTGGTCGGTTTCGATCTGGCCGCGCGCATTGACCGCCAGGCCGATGGCATCGAGACCCAAGCCATCGGTATAAGGACGCCTTCCGATTGCAACGAGCACGACATCGGCTTCCATGGTTTCGGCCGCGCCACCCGCCGCCGGTTCCAGAGTCAGGGTTGCTTTGCCGTCGCTGGCCTCAACCGCGGTAACTCTGGTTGACAGTTTGAGTTCAAAACCCTGTTTTTTGAAGACCTTCGCAGCCTCTTTGCGCACGTCGCCGTCCATGCCGGGCAGTAACTGGTCAAGGTATTCGATCACCGTGACTTTCGCGCCGAGCCGGCACCAGACCGAGCCAAGTTCCAGCCCGATCACGCCGCCGCCGATGACAGCAAGATGTCCGGGCACTTTGTCCAGCGCCAGCGCGCCCGTCGAATCGACGATCACGCCGCGATCGTTGTCGACCGCTACGCCGGGCAAGGGCGTGACCGATGAACCGGTGGCGATAACGATATGTTTGGCGCTGATTTTGGCATCGGCCACCACGACGGTGTGCGCGTCGGCGAATGTGGCATAGCCTTTCAACCAGGTGACTTTGTTCTTCTTGAACAGAAATTCGATCCCGCCGGTCAGTTCGCGCACCGCAGTGGCTTTCTCGCCCTGCATCACGTCGAGGTCGAGTTCGACCCCGCTGGCCTTCACGCCGAATTTGGCCATCGTGCCATTGGCTGCCTCGTCATACAATTCCGAACCGTGCAACAGCGCCTTTGAGGGGATGCACCCGACATTCAGGCATGTCCCGCCCAGCGTCGCGCGGCCATCGGCGCACGCGGTTTTCAGCCCAAGCTGCGCTGCGCGGATCGCCGCGACATAGCCGCCGGGGCCAGAGCCGATGACCAGCACGTCGTAATCGTATTCAGCCATTGTGTTCGTCCTTTGCGAGGCCGCCAGCAGCCCGTCGCCCAAATTTCCAGAGCTTTTACAGGTCGATCAACAGCCGCGTGGGCTCTTCGATCGCTTCCTTGATGGTCTTGAGCGCGGTCACGGCTTCGCGTCCGTCGATCAGGCGATGGTCGTAGGACAGCGCGATGTACATCATCGGGCGGATCACGATCTGGCCATTGCGCACGACCGGCCGATCCTCGATGCGGTGCAGCCCGAGCACGGCCGATTGCGGCGGGTTGATGATCGGTGTGGACATCAACCCGCCGAATACACCGCCGTTGGAAATGGTGAACGTGCCGCCCTTCATGTCGTCCATCGTCAACGTGCCGTCGCGCGCTTTCTTGCCAAAACCGGCAATTGCGCTTTCGATCCCGGCGAACGACAGCTTGTCGCAATCGCGCACGACCGGCACGACCAGGCCATTGGGCGCCGACACCGCAATCGAGATGTCGACATAGTCGTGATAGATGATTTCATCGCCTTCGATCCGGGCGTTGACCGACGGAATGTCTTTCAGCGCCAGGCACGATGCTTTGGCAAAGAACGACATGAAGCCGAGCTTGATGCCATGCTTCTTTTCGAACGCATCCTTGAACTTGTCACGCGCGGTCATCACCGCCGACATGTCGACGTCATTGAACGTGGTCAACAGGGCCGCATTTTCCTGCGCACTTTTCAATCGCTTGGCTATCGTCTGGCGCAGTCGCGTCATTTTGACGCGCTCTTCGTTGCGGGCCCCTGGGGCGGCGACTGTCGCCGGCACCGGCGCGGCGCCTGATATGGCAACCCCGGATACGGCAACAACTGCCGGCGCGGGCGCGGCCGCCTTCGCCTGCGCCGCTGAAAACACATCTTCCTTGGTCAGGCGCCCGCCGGCGCCGGTGCCTTTGACTGTCGCCGGGTCGATGCCGTATTCGAGCACCGCGCGGCGTACCGCAGGCGACAGCGCGGCGGCTTCTGAATCGATCACCGGCCTGGGCGCAAGTGCGGCCGCCACCGGTGCCGCAGCTGCGACAGGTGCAGGCGTGGCCACCGGAGCAGGTGCCGACACAGGAGCAGGAGTTGGGACCGGGGCAGGCGCGGCAGCGGATACGCCACTGGCTTCGATCCGCGCAAGCGTCGCGCCGACCAGCACGGTGTCGCCTTCCCTTACCAGATAATCGCCCATGATGCCCGCCGCCGGGGCAGGCACATCAACCGCGACTTTGTCGGTTTCCAGGCTGACAATCGGTTCGTCGAGCGCGACCGCTTCACCCGGTTTTTTCAACCACTGGCCGACGGTCGCTTCGCTAACGCTTTCGCCCAGCGTTGGCACTTTGACTTCGATGGACATAAATAGGGTTCCTGTAAGGCGTAGTCTGGTGTTGCTCAGGCTTTTTTCTTGCGGCGGATCTCGTCGCGCACCGACAGCGCCAGCGCATTGGCAACCAGCGCCGCCTGTTCATTGGCATGTCGCTTGGCGATCCCGGTTGCAGTCGAAGCCCCGGCGGCGCGCCCGGCATATCGCGCGCGCGCCACTTTGGCTCTGGCGGATTTGAGGGTTTCCTCGATCAGCGGCTCGATAAAGAACCACGCACCGTTGTTCCTGGGCTCTTCCTGGCACCACACCACCTCTTCAAGGTGGGGCATATGCGCAAATCGCGTCGCCAGCGGTTCGCCGGGGAACGGGTACAGCTGTTCCAGGCGGATGATCTGCGTGTCGGTGATGCCCTGCTGTGCGCGCGCTTCAAACAGATCATAGGCGACTTTGCCGCTGCACAGGATGACTTTGCGGGTCTGCGCATCGGTTGGCCCGTTGATGTCGGACAAAATACGCTGGAAATGCCCATCGCCGATGAATTGCGACGCGTCCGATTTAGCCAGTGGGTGGCGGAGCAGGCTTTTGGGAGCCATGATGATCAGCGGTTTGCGGAATGACCGATGCATCTGCCGGCGCAGCACGTGGAAATAGTTGGCCGGGGTGGTGATGTTGCACACTTGCAGATTGTCTTCGGCACACAGCTGCAAATAGCGTTCGAGCCGGGCCGACGAATGTTCCGGCCCCTGGCCTTCGTACCCGTGTGGCAACAGCATGACGAGGCCGTTGGCGCGCAGCCATTTGGCTTCGGATGCGGCGATGTACTGGTCGATCACAATCTGTGCGCCATTGGCAAAATCGCCAAATTGCGCTTCCCATAACACCAGCGTCTTTGGGTCGGCGCTGGCATAGCCGTATTCAAAGCCGAGCACGCCATATTCGGACAACGTGCTGTCGTGCACTTCAAACCTGCCATGAGGCAGCGTGGCGAGCGGCACATAACGGTGCTCGTCATTTTGATCGACCCACACCGCATGGCGCTGGCTGAATGTCCCGCGCCCCGAATCCTGACCCGACAGGCGCACGTTGAACCCTTCGGTGGCCAGACTGCCAAACGCCAGCGCTTCGGCGGTTGCCCAGTCAAAGCCTGTGCCGGTCTTGAACATTTCGCGCTTCGCGTCAATCACGCGGCCCAGCGTCTTGTGCACGGTCAGGTCGTCGGGAATCGTGGTCAGCACACGGCCCAGGCTGTCGAACAGCTTGGCATCGATCCCGGTCGGCACATTGCGCCGCGCAGTGACCGGGTCGGCCGGTTTGTTCAGCCCGCTCCAGCGTCCGCCAAACCAGTCGGCCTCATTCGCTTTATAACTTTTCGACGCTTCGAATTCATTTTCCAGCGTGGCGACAAAAGCGTCTTCGGTCTGGGTTTTCCACGCACCGTCGATCACGCCCTGTGCGACCAGGCGGTCCCCATAGACCGTGCTGATCGGGGGATGCTGGCGGATTTTGGCATACATCAGCGGCTGGGTGAAACTGGGCTCATCGCCTTCGTTGTGGCCAAAGCGGCGATAGCACCACATGTCGACCACGACATCGCGGCCGAATTTCTGGCGGTAATCGATTGCCAGCTTGCACGCGAAAGTTACCGTTTCGGGATCATCGCCGTTGACATGGATGATCGGCGCCTGGACGCCTTTGGCGACGTCCGACGGATAAGGGGAACCGCGCGAAAACTGCGGGCTGGTGGTAAACCCGATCTGGTTGTTGATCACGAAATGGATGCAACCGCCGGTGTTGTACCCGCGCACGCCTGAAAATCCGAAGCATTCCCATACGATGCCCTGGCCCGCGAAAGCCGCATCGCCGTGGATCAGCACAGGCAAGACCTGCTTGTGCTTGCCCGCGCCGATATCGTCGCGAAACACTTGTTGCGCGCGGGTCTTGCCAAGCACCACCGGGTCGACTGTTTCCAGGTGCGACGGGTTGGGCTGCAGGCTCATATGCACTTTGATGCCGTCGAATTCGCGGTCGGTCGACGTGCCCAGATGGTATTTCACATCGCCCGATCCGCCGACGTCTTCGGGATTGGCGGTGCCGCCCGAAAACTCGTGGAAGATCACGCGATAAGGTTTGGCCATCACATTGGCGAGAACGTTCAACCGCCCGCGATGCGACATGCCGGTGATGATTTCGCGCACGCCCAATTGGCCGCCGTATTTGATCACCGCTTCGAGCGCCGGGATCATCGATTCACCGCCATCGAGGCCAAACCGTTTGGTCCCGACGTATTTGCGGCCTAGGAATTTTTCGTACTGTTCGCCGCGGATGACCGCCGCAAGAATGGCCTTTTTCCCGGCGGGAGTGAAATCGATCGCCTTGTCACCGCCCTCGATCCGGTCCTGAATGAACTTGCGTTCCTCCACGTCGGATATGTGCATGAATTCAAAGCCGATCTTGCCACAATAATTGCGTCGCAAGATTTCGACGATTTCGCGCGGCGTGGCCCAGTCGAGTCCGAGCACGCCGCCAAGATACACTTTACGATCGAGCGCGACGCCAATAAACCCGTGGTATTCGGGTGAAAGATCGGCGGGCACATGTTGACGCGCCAGGCCCAGCGGATCAAGATCGGCATTCAGATGACCGCGCACACGATACGTGCGGATCAACAACATCGCGCGGATCGAGTCCGCCGCCGCCTGTTCCAGCGCGGCTTCGTCGAGCTTCGGGGCGCCTTTTTTCTGCGCGCCGGCGATTCCAATCTTCAGTGCCATCGGGTCGAGCGCGCGGGTGAGTTCGTCCTCGGCCGCAGGATCGGATACCGGCCAGCGCTGCGATGCCCAGCTGGGTCCGGCTTGGGGCCCTTCCTGAGCCGGATCCAGATCGAACTCTTGAAATTCCTGGCCCATCGTAAAACTCCTGTCCGCAACATCAGCGGAGTACGGGCGGCACATCTGACACAAAGCCGGGACCAAATAACCCTGTCAGGGGGTCAGGGTGATTACCCGGTGCCATGTCAGGAGTTGTGCGGCGCCCTATGCTTCTTTGATCCTGAGGCGTGGTCCATTCTTCCTGAACAAACGCTGGCGAGCCCTGTTAATAAACCCGCCAGCTTTGCA
>JAYTHT010000086.1:0-6381 GCA_043732365.1 Novosphingobium sp.
ACCAGATCGGGCACGGCCAATGTGTTGTCGTGGGTGATGCTGACATTGCGCGCAGAGAGATTGACGCGAGCGGCGCTGACCCCGGCGACTGCACCCAGCCCGCGCTCGACTTTGGCCATGCAGCCGGCGCAATGCATCGACGGGACGTTCATTGTCGTGACTTTAATCGGCGAAGCTTCGCTGGCTGGTGCGCGGCTGGCCATCAGATTGCCTGCTCGCCGTGCGATTGACGGCCTGCAGATTCGACCTTCAGCCGCAACAACCAGCGGCCCGCAGGCAATGTCTCGGCGGAAACGAAACCGGTGCCGGGTTCGGCGAAAAAATGCAGGGGTTGATCGGATCCTTCACCCAGCGGTCGCCGCGCGGTCCCGGTCAATACCGTCTCGCCCGGTTTTGGCCCGACGACCGCGACCACGATACGCCCGTCGGCGCGACGTGCGGCCCTGACCTGCCAGCCCAGCGCCTTTTCACGCGCGGCCTCATCCAGCCAGCGATTGAACCGCTGGCTGGCGACATAGGAGTTTTCGACCACCTCTCCGCTGAAAGTTGAAGAGGCCAGATGCGCCATATAAAAATTGACCACGAACACCACGCCGAAAAAGGCGATGAAGCCGGCCAGCATCAGCCTGCCGGTCAAGCGGAACGGTTTTCGGGCCGGGGGCTGTCCGGGCCCGGGCGAGGAGGCGCGGTCATGCATGTCAGGGTGTCTCCGGCGCCGCAAAGCGGGTGGTGTAGCTGGCCTTGCCGCCCTCGGCGTCAAGCGCAGTTACTGTCAGGACGAGCTGTTGTGGCCGGGTGCGCGCGGGGGCGACGACGTAGATGCGCAGTGGCGCGGTCTGGTCCGCGTCGAGCGTGAGCGGCAGCATGCGCGAAGCCGCGCTGCGGGCCATGTCGTCGCTCCACATCGTCGCGCCGGGCAGGCCCTGCAGCGCCAGGACCACACGGCGCGGGCGATCCTCCATGTTGCGCAGCTTGATCGTATAGCCGTTGCGCAGATCGCCGTCAGCCAGCCGCATGAACGGCGGATCGCGATCCTCCGCAACCGAAAACGCCAGATGCTGGCGGGTGCCCAGCGCAAACAGCATCACCGCGCCGATCGAGCACCACAAGGCGAGATAGACCAAAGTGCGCGGATGCCAGATCAGCTTGTGATGCGGGGTCGGCGGCTGGCCGGCGATCTCGCGCGCGCTGTCTTCCAGCGTGGCATAGTCGATCAACCCGCGCGGGCGTCCCAGCCGTTGCATCACCGTGTCGCAGGCATCGACGCAAAGCGCGCAAGTGATGCAACCGATCTGCGAACCGTCGCGGATGTCGATCCCGGTGGGGCAGACTGCGGTGCACAACCCGCAGTCGATGCAATCGCCCAGCGGCGCTGCTGCGCCCTTGCCCGATTTGACACTGCCACGTGGTTCGCCGCGCCAGTCCTTGTAAGTGACGGTCAGCGATTTTTCATCGAGCATCGCCGACTGGATACGCGGCCAGGGGCACATGTAGATGCAGAGCTGTTCGCGCATGAAGCCGCCCAGCGCGAAAGTGGTAAAGGTCAGCAGCGCGACCGTGAGATAAACAACCGCCGGGGCAGTTCCTGTCCAGAAGGTATGGGTCAGCGTCGGAGCGTCGGCGAAATACAACACCCAGGCGCCGCCGGTCACAAAGCTGATGGCGAGGTAAATCGACCATTTTCCCAGCCGCCGCGCGATCTTGCCGACGTTCCACGGGGCCGTGCGCAGACGCAACTGCGCATTGCGATCGCCGTCAATCAACCGGTCGATGTGCTGAAACAGGTCGGTCCACACAGTCTGTGGGCAGGCATAGCCGCACCACGCCCGGCCAACGACACTGGTGACCAGGAACAACCCGATACCCGCCATGATCAGCAACCCGGCGACGAAGTAAAACTCCTGCGGCCAGATCTCGATCGCGAACATGTAAAAGCGGCGATGCGCCAGGTCGATCAGCACCGCCTGGTGCGGCGAAAACGGCCCGCGGTTCCAGCTTAGCCATGGCGTGCCGTAATAGATCGCCAGGGTGACGACCATCACCGCCCATTTGATCCGGCGGAACTTGCCATCTACCGGGCGCGGGCACACCGGTTCGTGACGGGCATAGAGTGTGGCGGGCGGCAGCGGCTGCCGCCCTGGGTCAAGGTTTGCCATGAGGCGGCGCCGCTACGTCTTGCGCCGCGACGACCGGGTGCGCGGTTGCGGGCTGGTGCGCGGCCGCGGGCTGGGGCGGCGGTGCAAAGCCTTCGCCGCCGCCGAGCGAGTGGACATAGACCGCCAGCATCCGGATTGTCGCGGGGCTTAGCCGCTGGCCCCAGGCGGGCATGACCCCGGCGTGAGCATTGGTGACGGTATTGGTAACGTCGTCACGGCCCGACCCGTAAAGCCAGATCGCATCGGTCAGGTTGGGCGCGCCGACCGCGCGGTTGCCCTTGCCCTGCGGGCCATGGCAGACCGCGCAATTAGCCGCAAAGATTACGGCGCCGCGCGTGGCCGCAGCACCTGGCTGTTCCAGCCCGGACAGGCTGCGGACATAGCTGACGACATCGCCGATCTGCGCGGGTGTCAGGATGCCATCGCGACCGAACGACGGCATCAGGCTCATCCGCGTTGCGTCATCACCGGGATAACGCACGCCATGCGCCAGGGTGGTCTCGATCTCGGTCAGCGTGCCGCCCCACAGCCAGTCATCGTCATTAAGGTTGGGATAGCCGGCCGAGCCCGCTGCGCCGGAACCGTGACAGGGCACGCAATTGACCTTGAATGCGGCGTGGCCACCGGCGATTGCGGCGCGCAACAGTTCCGGATTGGCGGGGATCGCTTCGATCGGGGTTTTGGCCAATGCCACCATCACCGACGCGCGACCGGCATTGGCGGCGTTGATCTCGCCCGCCAACTGCCCGCGGCTGGACCAGTGGGCGACGCCCGGCGTCGCGCTGTGGCGCAGCGGGATCGCCGGATAGACGATGACATAGCCAATGGCGAAGATGATGCAGGCGTAGAACATCATCACCCACCAGCGTGGCAGCGGGTTGTTGAGTTCCTCGATACCGTCCCATTCGTGCCCGACGGTTTCAACGCCGGTGGCTTCGTCGATATGCTTATCTGTCATTGTCTTCGTCCTCGAAGATCATGCGGGCCACGTGGTCATTGACCGCGCGCGCGCCGGGACGGAACGGCCACCACGCCAGCACGGCGAAACAGACGAACATTGCCATCAGGCCCCAGGAATCGGCAAGGTGGCGCAGCAGATCGTACACTTGCGTGGCGGTCATTGGTCCTTCTCCGATGCGCGTTGTTCCTGCGCGGCGGCGTCATCGACGTTGACCATCGTGCCCAGCACCTGGAGATAGGCAATCAGCGCATCCATCTCGGTCAACCGCTCCGGATTGCCGTCATAATCGCGCGATTGCGCCTTTGGATACCGCTTGGCCAGTCCGGCAATATCGCCGCTGCCCATGCCCGCCTGCACCAACAGGTCGTCCCCGGCCTTTGCGAAGTCGTCCTTTGAATAGGGCACGCCCACATCGGACAATGTCTTGATCTCGGCCGCAATGTCGGGCGCTTTCAGGTCGGTTTGCGCCAGAAAGGCATAGCTGGGCATGATCGATTCGGGCACGACCGAGCGCGGGTCCTGCAAGTGCTGGACATGCCAGCTATCCGAATATTTACCGCCGACGCGCGCCAGATCGGGCCCGGTGCGTTCCGATCCCCACTGGAACGGGTGGTCGTACATGGACTCCGCCGCCAGGCTATAGTGGCCATAGCGTTCGGTTTCGTCGCGGAACGGCCGGATCATCTGGCTGTGGCACAAGTAGCACCCCTCGCGCACATAGATGTCGCGCCCGGCCTGTTCCAGCGGGGTGTAGGGGCGCATGCCCTTGACCTTTTCGATGGTGTTGTCGATCCAGAACAGCGGCGCGATTTCGACGATCCCGCCGATGATCACCGCACCAAAGGCGGCAATTGCCAACAGCGTGACATTGCGTTCCAGCTTCTTGTGGCCCGCAAAGATGTCGCGCGGCGCCGGATTGGTAGTCTTGGTCATCTCGGCTTCCTCACGCGGGTACCAAATCGGCTGCGGCCGATTCTGGTAGCGGACGATCACGGGCAGGGTCGAAGCGCGCGCCGTGCAGCGGTGCTTCCCGGCGCTGGCGGCCCAGAATGGTCAGCCAGACATTGACAGTCATGAACACCCCGCCGGCAAAGTAGAGCAGCCCGCCAAGGCAGCGCAGCACATACATCGGGTGGATCGCGGCGACGGTGTCGGCAAAGCTGTTCACCAGATAGCCGTCGGCACCGTATTCGCGCCACATCAGCCCTTGGGTGATCCCCGCCACCCACATGCTGGCCACATAGAACACAATGCCGATCGTGGCCGTCCAGAAGTGCCAGTTAATCATCCGCACGCTGTACATCCGGGGCTGGCCCCACAAGCGCGGCACCAGATAATAGATCGCCGCGAACGTGATCATGCCGTTCCATCCCAGCGCGCCGGAATGGACGTGGCCGATTGTCCAGTTGGTATAATGCGACAGGCTGTTGACGGTCTTTACCGCCATCATTGGGCCTTCGAACGTGCTCATGCCATAGAACGCCAGCGCGCAAACCATCAGGCGCAGGATCGGATCGGTGCGCAGCTTGTCCCAGGCGCCGTTCAGCGTCATCAGGCCGTTGATCATCCCGCCCCAACTCGGCATCCACAGCATCACCGAGAAGACCATGCCCAGCGTCTGCGCCCAGTCGGGCAGCGCGGTATAGTGAAGGTGGTGCGGCCCGGCCCAGATATAGAGAAAGATCAGTGCCCAGAAATGGATGATCGACAAGCGATAGGAATAGATCGGGCGTTCGGCCTGTTTGGGCACGAAGTAGTACATCATCCCCAAAAAGCCGGCGGTCAGGAAAAAGCCGACCGCGTTGTGACCGTACCACCATTCGACCAGCGCGCCCTGCACGCCGCCGAACACCGGCACCGAATGGCTGCCCAGCAGGCTGACCGGTATGTCGAGGTTGTTGACGACATGCAGCATCGCCACGGTCAGGATAAAGGCCAGATAGAACCAGTTGGCGACGTAGATATGCGGTTCGGCCCGGCGCACGATGGTGCCGATATAGACGGCGCCATAGGAGACCCATACCACCGTCAGCCACCAGTCGGTGTACCATTCGGGTTCAGCATATTCCTTGCCCTGGGTGACGCCCAGCAGATAGCCGGTCGCGGCTAGGACGATGAACACCTGGTAGCCCCAGAAAACGAAGCGAGCGAGCGCCGGAAAGGCCAGCCGGGCGCGACAGGTACGCTGCACGACGTAAAAGCTGGTCGCGATCAGGGCGTTGCCGCCGAATGCGAAGATCACCGCCGAGGTGTGCAGCGGCCGAAGCCGCCCAAAATTGAACCAGGGGCCGTAGTTGAGCAATGGAAACGCCAGTTCCAGCGCGATGTAGAGCCCAACCAGAAACCCGGCCATACCCCAGAACACGGTGGCGATGATCCCCCAGCGAATGACTTCGTCGTCATAGCGGGTGCGGTCGGCGCTGATGGGCAACGCGCCCCGGACCAGCCCGGCGTAATCTGCGCCTCTCAGCTTGACGACCAGCGCGATAAAGGCTGCCGCTGCGACGACGCCCATTGCGGCGGTAAAGCCTTGATCGTGCGCCATGGCCATCGCCAGGACCGCGCTTAAAAATACCACGAGCCAGATACCGGCCCGGGTGACTAGGGTTTCCATGTGCCCGTCCCTCGGGAGTGTTGATCGATGATCCCTGGCCTCGTTCCGGGCGGGCCGCATTGATCGACGTCAATTGCGGACAATTTCCGAAAATCCCGAAGCACTTCCAAAAAAACGACGCATTTTGCGTATTTGCGCCAGATCAATGTGGCGTGCCCCCGGGGGGCCGAATGGCGGGGCAGCGCCGCGACGACTCATTCGCAATGGGCGGACCAGGCGGCAAATCATGAGGCAACCATGCGCAAGCTGATTTCGACAACCACCCTCATCGCGCTGGCCGCGGCCCTGTCCTTCGTCGGTGTCGCGCATGCCGAAGGCAACCCTGACGGCAAATTCCAGTTCAAGTTGCTGGCGACCACCGTCATGCCCAGCGGCAGTGTGAGCAGTGTGCCCAACGATAGCGCCGGGCTCATCTCGGGCGGGTTGGTCTCCCAGACCAGGGCGAACAACACTGTCACGCCGACCGTTGCCATCGAATATTTCATGATGCCCAGCGTTTCGTTCGAAACGATCGCTGGCGTTTCGGCGCACCACGTCACCGCTTCAGCCGGCGCTCTGGCAGGCACTGTACTGGTTGACCATGCGCTGGTCGTCCCTGCCACGCTGACTATGAAGTATCATTTCGTCGGTCTGCCCGGCGGCATAAAGCC
>JAYTHT010000087.1:0-6320 GCA_043732365.1 Novosphingobium sp.
CTGAAACACGCGCTGTACGAAAAACTCGAAGCGGTCCGCCGTCCGGGCACGGCGGTGACCTCCAACACCTCGACGATCCCGCTCGGCCTTCTGGTCGAAGGGCGCACAGACGCGTTTGCGCGCGATTTCTTTATCACCCATTTTTTCAATCCGCCGCGATACATGCGCCTGCTCGAAGTGGTTGCCGGGCCAAACAGCGATCCAGACCTGGTGGCGCGGATTTCCGACTTTGCGGATCGCGCATTGGGCAAAACGATCGTCGCGTGCAAGGACACACCAGGCTTTCTGGCCAACCGCGTCGGCACATTCTGGTTGCAAAGCGCGGTCAACGCAGCGTTCGCGTTGGGACTGACGGTCGAACAGGCCGATGCCATCGCGGGCAAGCCAATGGGCGTGCCCGGCACTGGAATTTTCGGGCTGGTGGATCTGGTGGGCATCGACCTGATGCCGCATCTGAAGGCCAGCCTGACCAGCACTTTGCCCGCCGACGATCCGTATCAGGCAATTGCGATCGATCACCCGTTGATCGATCGGATGATCGCTGACGGTTTCACCGGGCGCAAAGGCAAGGGCGGTTTCTACCGCGTCAACCGCGCCGCCGGCAAACGCAAAGAGGCGATCGATCTGGCCAGCGGCGAATACCGGGCCCAGGTCAAACCGGCGTCTTTGCCCAGCGCCGCGCAAAAGGATTTGCGCGCGTTGCTGGCACAGCCCGGCACTATCGGCGCGTATGCCTGGGCAATCCTGGGCGCGACGCTCAGCTATGCCGCCGCGCTGGTGCCGACGGCATCCGACGATGTGGTCGCGATCGATGCGGCGATGCGGCTCGGTTATAACTGGAAATACGGGCCGTTCGAACTGATCGACCGGATTGGCGTCACCGATTTCGTCGCCCGGCTCGAAGCCGAAGGGCGCGCGGTGCCAGAAATCCTGCGCATTGCAGCGGGGCGGCCGTTTTATCGCGTCGAGGCTGGGCAGCGTCAGGTGCTGGGCATGGATGGCGCCTATCAAAACATCGTGCGCGCGCGCGATGTGCTGCTGCTCGCTGATGTAAAGCTGACCGCAAAGCCGATCCTGAAGAATGGTTCGGCGGCGCTGTGGGATATTGGCGATGGCGTTGCTGCGCTGGAATTCACCTCGAAAATGAACGCCATCGATGGCGAAATCCTCAAACTGATCGGGCAGGCCGTGCCACTGGTCGCCAGCAAATTCAAAGCATTGGTGATCTATAACGAAGGCGCCAATTTCTCCGCTGGGGCCAATCTGGGCCTTGCGATGTTTGCGATCAACATCGCCGCCTGGGGCGAGATCGAGAAACTGGTCGGCGGCGGACAGATGGCGTTGAAAGCGCTGAAATATGCGCCGTTCCCGGTCGTCGCGGCGCCCGCCGGGATGGCTTTGGGCGGTGGTTGCGAGATCGTGATGCATGCCGATGCGGTGCAGGCCCATGCCGAAAGCTATATCGGGCTGGTCGAATGCGGGGTCGGGCTGGTGCCGGGTTGGGGCGGTTGCGGCGAATTGCTCGCGCGGTGGCAGGCGATGCCCGGCCTGCCCAAAGGTCCGATGCCCGCCGTGTCCAAAGTCTTTGAAACGATTTCGACCGCGACCGTGTCGAAATCGGCGGCGCAAGCGGCAGAACTCGGTTTCTTGCGCGCCAGCGATGGCATTACGATGAACCGTGACCGCCTGCTGGCCGACGCCAAGGCGCGCGCATTGGCAATGGTGCCCGGTTATCAGGCGCCAACTGCGCCCACGTTCCGCCTGCCGGGCGCCGGGGGCAAAGCCGCGATAACGCTCGCGGTCGAGGGGTTCCAGGCGCAAGGCAAGGCCACCGCCTATGACGGCGTGGTCGCGGGTTATCTCGCCGACGTTTTGACCGGCGGCGAGGCCGATCTGGTCGACACCGTGACCGAGGGCGATTTGATGGCGTTGGAACGCAAGGCGTTCCTGACGCTCGTGCGCAATCCTGGAACGCAGGACCGGATCGAGCAGATGCTCACCACCGGCAAACCCCTCAGAAATTGAACTAAAGGACAGCAATCATGCAGGTCTATACCCCTCCGCTGCGCGACATGCGCTTTGTGTTCAATGAATTGCACACCGGTGACGGCTTTGGCGATTTGCCCGCCTTTGCCGATGTTACGCCCGACATTGTGGATGCCGTGCTGACCGAGGCGGCAAAGCTGTGCGATGGCGTCATCGCACCGATCAACCGCAGCGGCGACGAAGAAGGCTGCCATTTCGAAAACGGCGTCGTGCGCACGCCTGCCGGCTTTAAACCGGCATGGGACCAATTCGTCGCAGGCGGGTGGAACGCGCTGGTCCTGCCGACGCAATGGGGCGGGCAGGGCCTGCCAGAGGCGCTGGGCAAGCTGGTCGATGAAATGGTCTGCGCAGCGAATATGTCGTTCAGCTTGTATCCCGGCCTGACTAATGGCGCGATTGCGGCGATCGACGGCTATGCTAGCGATGCGTTGAAAGCGACGTATTTGCCCAAAATGGTCGGCGGCGAATGGGCGGGGACGATGTGCCTGACCGAGCCGCAATGCGGCACCGACCTTGGCCTGTTGCGCACGCGGGCCGATCCGGCGGGCCCATCCATCTTTGGGGACAGCTATCGCGTGTCGGGCGCGAAAATCTTCATATCGGCGGGCGAACAGGACCTGACCAATAACATTGTCCACCTCGTGCTGGCGCGGCTGCCCGATGCGCCCAAAGGCGTGAAAGGGATCAGCCTGTTCCTCGTGCCCAAATTCCTACCCGACAAAACGGGTCAGTGGTCGGTGCGCAATGGCGCGCGCTGTACCGCGATCGAACACAAGATGGGGATCAAGGCGTCGGCGACGTGCCAGATGCTGTTCGAAGACGCGACCGGTTGGCTGATCGGCGAACCCAATCGCGGATTGGAAGCGATGTTCACGATGATGAATGCCGAACGCGTGGGCGTGGGTATTCAGGGTCTGGGCATCGGCGAAGCGGCCTATCAGGCGGCGGTGTGGTATGCGAAAGATCGCGGGCAGGGTCGCTCGCTCGCGGGCACCAAACATCCCGAAAAACCCGCCGACCCGATTATCGTCCATCCCGATGTGCGCCGCATGCTGCTGACGATGCGCGCGTGGAACGAAGGGTGCCGGGGCATTGCGGGCTGGGTCTCGCGCGCGCTCGACGCGGAAAAACATGCCAAGGATCCGCACGCGCGCGCGCAAGCCGCCGATTTCGTTGCGCTGATGACGCCGGTGGTCAAGGCGCTGTTTACCGATCTGGGTCTGGAAAGCGCCAGCCTGGCGGTGCAAGTCTATGGCGGCCATGGCTTTATTCGCGAAAGTGGGGTCGAACAATATATGCGCGATGCCCGTATCGCGATGCTGTACGAGGGCACCAATGGTATTCAGGCACTCGATCTGGTCGGGCGCAAATTGCCCGCCAACATGGGCCGGGTTCTGCGCGGGCTGTTCCACCCGATTTCCGCATTCATCGAGGATAATGCCGCAGATGCGGCGCTGACCCCGTTTGTTACCGGTCTGAAACGCGCGTTCGAAGCCTTGCAGGGCGCAACCGCGATGATCGCCGAACGCGGCATGCGCGATCCCGAGGAAGCCGGCGCGGCGGCGACCGATTATCTGCGCCTGATGGGCCTTGTCGCAATGGCCTATTGCTTTGCTCGCGCGGTTAAAGTCGCGCAGGCGCGGCTGGGCGAAGGCAATGATGATGCGGCGTTCTACACGGCCAAAATCCAGACCGCCCAGTTCTTCTACGACCGGTTATTGCCGCAAGCGACGGCAGCGTTTCTGGCGATCAAATCGGGCAAGGCATCAATGATGGCCCTGGACGAAGCGGCGTTCTGATTTGGCCTGTTAAACCGCGTTATTACATGACTATTCGCTCATGTTCCGCCTGCGGCCCGGATTTACAGCAAAACTACGAGTTATTTGTCGGGCATGGCGCGTTGTCTGGCGAATGCCAAACAGAGCATTTGTCTTGTTTGGTATTGAGCGCCATTCAGGGGCCATGACCAAGCCGTGTACCATGGAGAGACCTGATGGCCGCCTACCTAATATTCATCCGCGACCGTGTGCGTGACGAGGCCGCAATGGCCGAATACGGCGCCCTCGCACAACAAACGATTGCGGGCCACCCGCTCGAAGCGCTGGCATTCTATGGCGCGGTCGAAACGCTCGAAGGCGCCGAAGTGGACGGCGTGGTCTTGATGAAATTCCCCGACAAGGCCGCCGCGCACGCGTGGTACGACAGTCCGGCATACACCGAGGCGCGCAGACTTCGCCATCTGGGCGCCGATTACCGCGTCACCCTGGTCGAAGGCTTGTAGTCTGCGCATTCTTCGCTCGCGTGGCGAATGCGCCGCAGGATGCCGTAAAGGGAGGGTGGCATTGTCTTGGCCCAGGCGCCATCTGTTGCCCACTTTGGTAGGAGATTCACTATGGTCGAAGCACGATGGAACGGCACCTTGATCGCCAGCAGCGACGACACTGTCGTTGTCGAGGGCAATCACTATTTCCCCGCAGCCTCAGTTGAAGCCGGGCTGCTGCGCCCCAGCACCACGACGTCATTCTGCCCGTGGAAAGGCACCGCGCATTATCACAGCCTGATCGTAGACGGCGCCGAAAACCGCGACGCCGCATGGTTTTACCCCGAACCCAAAGAGAAAGCGGAAAATATCCGTGGCCGCATTGCGTTTTGGAAGGGTGTGAAGGTCGGTTGACTGAAGCAATTTCGAACGACCGCAAATTTGTGCTGAAAGCTAACCGGTCTCGGTAACTTTCGCACCAGCGTCTGCCAGAACTGCACGCAGCGCTTTGCTCGTCACGCGATCGGTCACCAGGTGGTCGATCGCGTCGGCCCCGGCAATTCGGATTGGCGCGGCGCGACCGATCTTGGTGCTGTCGGCGACCAGGATGACAGTTTTGGCCTGGCGGATGATGCGGCGGGCGACCAGCACTTCGTCGGCGTCAAAATCGACCAGATCGCCTTGTTCGGTCAGGCCGGACGTACCGATCAGCGCGAGGTCTACACGGAAATTGTCGATGAACTGGTCGGCAAGTGCGCCGATCACCGCGCGGTCCCCTGCGCGGACATGGCCGCCGACCGCGATCACCGCGATGCCGTCGTGGCCGATCAGGCAATCGACGACATTCAGGTTGTTGGTCACCACCATCAGCTTGCGGTGATGGACCAGATGGCGCGCAACCGCCTCGGTCGTGGTGCCGATATTGATGAACAGCGATGCGCCTTCGGGGACGAGCGCGGCGGCAGCAGCGCCGATGCGTGCTTTGGCGGCGGCGGCCATGCCGCGGCGTTCGTCATAGCGCGCATTGGCGATGCCCGATCCCAATTCGGCTCCGCCATGAACGCGCGCGATCAGCCCGCGATCGGCCAGGTGGTTCAGGTCGCGGCGGATGGTTTGCGGCGTGACGCCAAATTCGGCGGACAGCGCGGCGACATTGGCTTCGCCTGCGCGGCGCACGGCCGCCAGGATCGCCGCCCGTCGCGCTGCGCTGCCGCCGCGTTCACCCATGGTGCAGGCCGGCCAGGAACGCATCGACCTGGCCCGCCGTCTGCGGCAGGACATGCAGGCCCATTTTGGTGCGCCGCCACAACACGTCGTTTGCGGTAACCGCCCATTCGCTGCGCGCCAGATAAACCAGTTCCGCCTCGGTCAATCCGCCGCCGAAATCGCGGCCCAGATCCTCGATCGTGCGCGCTCCGGCCAGGACGTGTTCGGCGCGGGTGCCATAGGCGCGCGCCAGGCGACGCAACAATGGGCGAGGTATGCCGGGGCGCTCGTTGGTGAGTTCGGCGACATAGGCTTCGAAATCGCCGCCGGGCAAATCGCCACCGGGCAACACCGCGCCCGCTGTCCATGCGGGCCCAGCCATCGGGAAATGCGGCGCCAGTTTTTCCAGCGCGTGTTCGGCCAATTTGCGAAACGTGGTGATCTTGCCGCCAAACACGCTGAGCAGCGGCGCCCCGCCGGTGTCTCCCGGCCCACCTCCGGTATCCACATCGAGCACATAGTCGCGCGTCACCGCCGACGCATTGGCGGCATGATCGTCATACAGCGGGCGTATCCCGGAATACGTCCACCGCACGTTTTCCGGACCGATATTGACCGCGAAATAGCGTCGCACCGTTTCGAGCAGATAGTCGATTTCGCCTTGTGAAATGGTGGCGGGGCCGGGCGGTGCGGTCCATGCCTCGTCGGTAGTGCCGATCAGGGTGAATTCGCCTTCGTACGGGATGGCAAAGACAATCCGGCGGTCGGGGTTTTGCAGCATGAATGCATGATCGCCGGGATACAGCCG
>JAYTHT010000088.1:0-6313 GCA_043732365.1 Novosphingobium sp.
TGCTGGCCGCGATTGCGCCGGTTCCCGGTATCGCCGACGCCCGTATCCAGCAGCCCGAGGGATCGCCCAATCTGAATGTGGACGTCAACCGGTCGCTGATCGGGCAATATGGCCTGACCGAACGTGATGTGACCAACAGCTTGTCCAACGCGCTCGCCGGATCATCGCAGACCGCGCCGGTGTTCTATGTGAACCCTGCCACCGGAATCCAGTATCAGGTTGTGGCCCAGGCGCCGGAATATCTCGTTTCGTCGATCAACCGGCTTGAAAATGTGCCGGTCGGGGGCACGACAGGAACAGGCGCAGCGGCACCAACGCAATTGCTGGGCGGGGTTGCCAGCCTGAAACGGTCGGACATCCCGGCGGTCCTGTCGCAATACAATATCGCGCCGGTGTTCGACATTTATGCCACCACCCAGGGCCGTGATCTGGGCGCGGTGGCGGCAGACATCAACGGTGTGCTGAAAAAATTGGCCAAGGATCAGCCCAAGGGCGTGACCGTGACGATCCGTGGTCAGGTCGCGACGATGAACGTGGCGTTCCTGGGTCTTGGTCTGGGGCTTATCGCCGCAATCGTGCTGATCTACCTGTTGATCGTGGTCAATTTCCAAAGCTGGCTCGATCCGCTGGTGATCATTTCGGCGCTGCCCGCTGCCTTGGCCGGGATCGTGTGGATGCTGTTCGTCACCGGCACGACGCTGTCGGTGCCGGCACTGACTGGCGCGATCATGTGCATGGGCATTGCCACGGCCAATTCGATCCTGGTCATCAGTTTTGCCCGTGAACGGCTGAATGACAATGGCGATCCGACGCTGGCAGCGATCGAGGCCGGGATGGTGCGGTTTCGCCCGGTGCTGATGACCGCGCTTGCGATGATGATAGGCATGGTGCCGATGGCGCTGGGCCTGGGCGAAGGCGGCGAACAGAACGCCCCACTGGGCCGTGCGGTTATCGGCGGGCTGTTGTTTGCGACCACGGCCACGTTGATTTTCGTGCCGGTGGTGTTCAGCATGGTCCATGGCCGCCGTACCAAAGCCAAGACACCTGCCGACGGGACATCGGCCAGCGGGACGGCGGCCAGCAGGACAGCGGCCAGCGGGACGGCGGCCAAATCGCCTAAAGACAACTCACCCTCTATCGAAGCGGTAGCATCCCATGCCTGACAGCGAGCCCCCCCAAAGTTCGGACCACGTCGATCTCAATCAGGAACTGCCCGATGCGGCACGGCTTAAACGGCTGGGCCTGGCGATTGGCGTGGGTGCAGTGGTGATCGCGGTCGTCGGCATCGCCTGGCGCGAACACGCTGTCACCGGCGAACGGACCATCGCGCGTACCGCTGCGGTCGAAGACGTCGCGGTGGTCCATCCGGTGCCCGTCGGCGGCGGCGACGAACTCGTCCTGCCCGGCCAGATTCAACCCTGGAACAACGCGGCAATCAACGCGCGCACCAACGGCTATGTCCGCAACTGGCTGGCCGACATTGGCGACCACGTGCATGCAGGGGAAGCACTCGCCGTGCTCGACGCGCCCGAAGTCGATCAGGCAAAAGCACAAGCTGATGCCGATTATCAGACCGCGCTGGCCAATCAGCATCTGGCGGCGACCACGGCAAAACGCTGGTCCCAATTGCTGGCCCAGGATGCCGTGGCAAAACAGGAAAACGACGAAAAACAGGGTGATCTCGAGGCCAAGTCGGCGCTCGCCAAAGCGTCGTTCGCCAATGTCAAACGGCTGCGCGCGATGCAGGGATTTGAACGCGTGCTCGCCCCGTTTGATGGCGTGATTACCAGCCGGGCGGCACAGATCGGCGCGCTGGTCGTAACCGGCAATCTGAATGCGCAGCCGCTGTTCACCGTGGCCGACGTGCACCGCATGCGGATTTATGTGAAAGTGCCGCAAAGCTATTCGGCGATGATCCACCCCGGTATGGCCGCCACGCTGGAAATACCCGAATATCCGAACAGGGCGTTCACCGCTGAACTGGTCCGATCGGCCGGCGCGGTCGATGTCCAGTCGGGATCGGTGCTGGTCGAACTGCAGGCCGACAACGTTGACCGGACGTTGAAGCCTGGCGCGTTTACCCAAGTGCATTTCCACGCGACCGGCGGTGCCGGATCGCTATCCCTGCCTGGCAGCGCGATCCTATACGGCACCGCCGGCCCTAGCGTTGCGGTGGTGCCCGCAGGCGGCACCGGCGACAAAACCGTCAGCGTGCGCCCGGTCAAGATCGTGCGCGACGACGGCAATATCGTGCGCGTGACTGGCGCGATCACCGCGAACGACACCGTGATCGACAGCCCGCCCGATGCGATCCACACTGGAAGCAAAGTCCACGTGGCGCAAGTCCTGAAACCAACCATCGACATGAGCGCGAAAACCGGGACGCCAGGCACGCCCAATGCGAAATAAGCACCTGATCGCCGCAGCGCCCCTCTTGCTGGGCGTCGTGCTGGGGGGCTGTACGCTGACCCCGACGCCGCGTCCGTTGGTGGTCACCCCTGCCCATTACGACGCGATCCCGCCGTCCTGGTCAGAGGCCGCGCCCGCCGACACCGCCGCGCGGGGCCCGTGGTGGCAGGCGTTTGGCGATCCAGTGCTGGACGATCTGGAAACCCGCGCCGATGCGGCCAGCCCGACTCTGGCCGCCGCGCTTGCGCGCCGCAACGAAGCGCGTGCGGTGCTCGGCCAGGCGTCTGCGACACTGGTACCCGAAATCGACGGCGTGGGCAGCGCAGAGCGTGAACGCGAATCACAAAACCGCCCGGCCGGTACCGGCAGAGCGGCCACGTTAAGCGATTACCGCGTCGGCGCGCAATTGACTTACGAAGTCGATTTGTGGGGCCGGGTGCGCAATCTGGTCCGCGCGGCCCGGTCCGAAGCGCACGCCAGCGACGCCGATCTGGCCTCCGTCCGGCTCAGCCTGCAGGCATCGGTGGCCGATGCCTATGCGCGGCTTCGCGGGCTGGACGCCGAACAGGCGCTGCTGACGCGGTCGGTCAATGCTTATACCAAGGCCTATGACCTGACGCGGCGGCGGCATCTGGGCGGGGCCGTATCGGGCCTCGATGAAAACCGCGCGATGACCGTGCTCGGCAATGCTCGCGCGCTGGCGGTTGATGTCGCCAACCAGCGCACCACGACCGAACACGAACTGGCCGCGCTGGTCGGACAGACCGCCAGCGGGTTCCATGTGGCGCCAGTTGAACATGTCGTAACATCCCCTGCGGTGCCGGTCGGCACACCATCGACATTGCTGCAACGGCGGCCCGACATTGCCGCCGCCGAACGCCGCGTAGCCGAAGCGAACGCGCGGATCGGCGCGGCGCATGCAGCGCTGTTCCCGACGGTCACACTGGGCCTGGGTGCGGGGTATGAAACCACTGGGCCGGCGTTGTTGAGCGCGCCCAACATGTTTTGGGCGCTGGGTCCGCTGGGCCTCAATCTGCCGATCTTTGACGGGGGCAAGCGCCGCGCCGCGCTGCGCCTGGCGCGCGCGCAATTCGATGAAAACGCGGCCAATTACCGCTCCACGGTGATCGGTGCATTCCGCGAAGTTGAAGATGCGCTGGCCGCCGCGCGCGACCTCGCGCGCGAAGTTAGCGAACAACAGGTCGCGGTCAAAGCGGCGGAGGCCACCAGCAGCTTGTCGTTCATCCGCTATCGTGAAGGCGCCGCCGACTATCTGGAAGTCGTGACCGCGCAGACCGACGCGCTGACCGCCGAACGCGCACTGCTGGCTGTGCAGACACGCGAGGCCCAGGCCAGTGTGTCGATCGTCCGCGCCCTGGGCGGACCAATGGGCGGGCCAATCGACGAACGTCCTGCCAGCTGACCCCCGCTGGCTGACAAAATGGCGATTGGCGCAACAAACCATCTGGCGCGAAAAGCCGCCCTGCGAGCCGGCACGAGGGGGGGGAAGTGCCGGCCCGCAAGGGGCTTGGCGGACAGGGCAACGTTCAGCCCTGATTCGCCGCAAGTTGACCACGACCAAAGTGGTAACGAATACCACCCAGAAACGCGCGGCCATGTGCCGGGGTGAGAAATTGCTCGTCCCCCCCGGTATAGATATCGGTGCCCATCACACCGAATGTCGCAAAATGCTTATTCAACAAATTGCTTATCGTGCCAAAAAGTTCCACGCGCGGCAGCGGCGTGATCGATAAATCCAGATTGACCAGCGCATAGCCGGGCACGGCCGGGCTCACATTGGCCTCGTCGCCATGCGCATATTGGCCCGCCACAACGATCAGATTGGCGCCGATGACCACTGCCCGCACCGGCGCAAATGTCCCGCGCAATTTGAAAGATTGGGTCGGGATGCCGCTGATCCGGCTGCCCGGAGCGACGGTGTCGCCGCTGGCATCGATAAAGCGGTCGCGATAGGTCGCCGCGACATAACCGTAGTTGGCCGCAAGGTGGACTTTGTCCCAGCCACCGGTCAGGCCCAGTTCGAACCCCTTGCGCCGGGTTTTGCCCAGATTGGCAAAATAGCCCAGGCCCGATGGGTCATAGATGAACTGGATATCGTTGCCGACTTGCGTGCGATAAACCGCCGCGTTCCAGCCAAAGCGTCGCAGCAGCCGCCCGCGTGCCCCTATTTCGAAGCTATGCGCGACGACCGCTTTCAAATCGGGATCGCCATTGAAACCGGTCGGCAGCGAACACGGTGTGGCGGGGTCGGCGCAGGCCAGTTCGATCGCGGTCGGCGCGCGCATCGCCTCGCTATAACTGGCGAAAAGGCTGAAGTTGGCGCGCGGATTCCACGTCAGCCCAATCGCCGGATTGACGCGGTGATAAGTGTGCCCGCCATAGACCGGATCGATTTCAGGCCCCGCGATGCTCCCTTGCGGCACGCCAGCGGTTGCCAATGATCCCATGGCTTCGTCCCAGGAATTCGCGCCAATATAGGTCGGATTGTAATACGTGTTACCGTCGTGGCCGGTCCAGATGGCGTTCCCGTAAGGATCGAGCAGCGTCGTGTTGGCCCCCGACAGGCTGACCCGCGTGATTGTGTAACTGAGCGATGCGGTCAGGCTGAGCTTTGGCGTCAGCTTGACCGTGTCGCGCACAAAGGCATTGAACGCGGTGTTGTGCGATGTGATCGCCACCGCATTGATCAGCGGACTGCCCTGAAAACCTGGCCCGCTGCCATACCGGAAATTCCACGGCATCTGCACAGCCTGGTAATTTACCAGATAGGCCAGATCGGTATTCTGTCGATAACCGATCCGGGATGTCTCGAAATTGCTGCCAATATTGAAATCATTGGCCATGCCACCGAGCGGCACAGTCAGATCGATCATCGCGTTGCCACCGAATGTGTGCTGGGTGACCGCCGAAAAGACCAGCTTCGTGTTGATGCCGCTGGTATAATCGTGGATCGGCAGCGCGCCGATATACGGCGCAAACCCGGCGTTGGCGGGCGTGCCGGCCATGAACGGATTGGTCGTATACAGATCTTTGGCGGTACCGTGCGGCGCCAGCGCGCGGCAATCAAACGTCACACCGTCGCAATAATCGCCCAGGCTGGCATTGCTGTTCCTGGAATGGCTATCCGATCGCCGATAATAGATATTGCCGCTGAGTTTCAGCGCGGGTGAAATGCGCGTGTCGAGCTTCAAATTGATAACCAACTGGTTATTCGAAACATTGTCGGGCCAGGTATAGGCCATCTGCGGCGTGCCGAGCATTGACAACGGCAACCCTTGCGTTCCGTTCAACGACGTGTCGCCCCATGTGACCCCGAGTTCGGCATTGGTCGCGATGCCATGCCAGCGCAATTTGCCATAACCCTGGCTGACGCGGGCGTGCGTATACCAGCGATAGCCGTCCTGATCGTCGGTATTGCCCGCAACGAACCAATCCACGGTCTTGTTCGCCAATGTCCCCCCAGCCTCACCCAGCACCGCGCGGCGCGATAATGACCCACCCTGAACCGTCACTTCGGCGCCTGTATTGTTGGCGCCGTTCTTGGTCGTCAGCACCAGCGAACCGCCCAACGTGTTCAACCCGAACAGCGGATTGGACCCTGGCAAAACTTGCACCTGGGCGATCGCATTCAGCGGGATCAAGTCCCAGTTCACGATCGACCCAAACGGTTCGTTCATCCGCACGCCATCGACCCAGACGGACAGACCGGTCGGCGATCCAAGCAGCGACGTCGCCGAAAACCCGCGATAGGCGACATCGCTTTGATAGGGGCTGCCCGTGCCATTGCTCAGCGTGACCGAGCCGAGTGCAGCGTCGAGCAAGTCGGCCAAATTGCTGTGATGTTCGCGGGTAAGCGCATCACCCGACAGCACCACCACATTGA
>JAYTHT010000089.1:0-6311 GCA_043732365.1 Novosphingobium sp.
TGAGCGTTCTACCCGGAACGCAAACCATGAAAGGGCAAGCCCGATGGCACAGCGCGCGCTTCTGAAGGATGGCAAAAAATCCCTACCTTCAGCCAAAGATCGGTCTTCAATCAAAGATCTGGTCACCTCGATCCCCGCCTGGCTCGATCTACCGGAACCGCGCGGATTTCGCCCCAAACGCAAATTGCGCACGGTGTGGATTTCCGATCTGCATCTGGGCACGCGCGGCTGCAATGCCACGATGCTGCTCGATTTCCTGGCGTCGGTCGAATGCGAAACGCTGTATCTGGTTGGTGACATCGTCGATGGCTGGCGCCTGTCAAAGGGCTGGTATTGGCCCGACGAACACAATGAAGTTGTCCGCCGCGTGCTCAAAATGGCGCATCGCGGCACCCGGGTGGTGCTGATCGCGGGCAATCACGACGAAATGCTGCGGCCTTATGCGGGGATGAGCTTTGGCGGGGTCGAACTGGCGCTCGATGCGATCCACACGACCGCCGATGGCCGCCGGCTGCTGATCACGCATGGCGACGGATTTGACGGGGTGGTGCTGTATGCCCGCTGGCTCGCCTTTGCCGGCGATCAGGCTTATGAATTCCTGCTACGCACCAATCGCTGGGTCAATCTGATCCGCCGCCAATTCCACCTGCCGTACTGGTCGCTGTCAGCCTATATGAAAAAGCGGGTCAAAAACGCGGTCCAGTTCGTGTGTGATTTCGAAGAAGCGGTCGCGCATGCGGCACGCGACCTGGGCGTCGACGGCGTCGTGTGCGGCCATATCCATTGTGCCGAAATTCGCCAGATCGGCGGCGTAACGTATTACAACGACGGCGACTGGGTCGAAAGTTGCACCGCGCTGATCGAAGACGCGCATGGCTCGATGTCGCTGGTCCACTGGGCCGACGAAATTGCCAAACAACCTGTATCGGCGATCCTGCCAGAAACGGAAAAGGCCACCCGCCAGACGGAAAACCGCGAGACACAAAGCGTAAACCGCGAAAAGACCGGAGCATGAGGCTGGCGATCTGCACCGACGCCTGGCACCCCCAGGTCAATGGCGTCGTCCGCACCCTGTCGACCACTGTCGATCTGTTGTTACAACGTGGGCACGAAATCGAACTGATCACCCCGTCGCAATTCTTTACGTTTGCGCTGCCCGGTTATGACGAAATCCGGTTGGCCATGGCGCCGCGTTTTGGCACGCGGCGAACATTGCGCGCATTTGCACCCGATATCGTTCACATCGCCACCGAGGGCCCGATCGGATGGAGCGCGCGCGGCTGGTGCAAAGCCACTGGCGTGCCGTTTACCAGCGCATTCCACACCCGTTTTCCCGATTATGCGGCGGTGCGCACCGGGCTTAGTCCTGCGCATTTCTGGCCTTTGATGCGCCGGTTCCATGCGCCGAGCGAAGCCGTGCTGGTATCGACGCCCAGTCTGGCAGCGGAACTTGCCGAATTCGGCATCGTCCGGTCGCGGATGTGGTCGCGCGGCATCGACAATGCGCAATTTCACCCATGTCATGCGCCGCACCCGGCCCTGGCCGATCTGCCCCGCCCGATCCTGTTGAATGTCGGGCGCGTCGCGGTGGAAAAAAACCTGACCGCATTTCTCGACGCCGATGTGCGCGGCACCAAAGTCGTCGTCGGCAACGGGCCCGACCTGGAGGTCATGCGCACGCGCTATCCCGATACGGTGTTCATGGGCGGGCTCACCGGTCACGTGTTGGCGAGCGCCTATTGCGCCGCCGATGTGTTCGTTTTCCCCAGTCGCACCGATACGTTCGGGCTGGTGATGATCGAGGCCATGGCCTGCGGCGTGCCCGTTGCGGCATATCCCGTTCCCGGGCCGATCGATATTGTCGGGCGAGACGGGCGTGGTCCGACCGGAGCATTGCCGATGCAAGTCGGCGCGCTGGATGACGATCTGGCCGTTGCGATCACGCGTGCGCTCCGCTGCGACCGGCTCGGCGCAGCGGTCCATGGCGCCAGCTATTCATGGGACGCGGCAACCGACCAATTCGTCGGCGCAATCAGCGAAGCCCTGGGACGTCGCAAAGTGTGCGAACGCATCGCGGCATGAACTGACGACAACGCCTTAAAAGGTGGCGGCATACAGAGCTGGTGCCGGTCTCATGCCAAGATGCGATCAGCTCACTTTGGTGTTCGGCGCCTTGTTGTTCATCAGGCGGAACGCGCGCTCGTACCATTCATTGCCGGGGTAGTTGTTGCCCAGCACGGCGGCGGCCTTTTGCGCTTCCTGCGGGATACCGAGCGCCAGATAGCATTCGACCAGACGATAGAGCGCCTCGGGCGTGTGGCTGGTCGATTGATAGCGATCGATCACTACGCGAAAGCGGATCGCGCCGGCCAGCAATTTGCCGCTATGCTGATAGAATCGCCCGATTTCCATTTCCTTGCCAGCGAGGTGATCGTTGACAAGGTCGATCTTCAGCTTGGCATCGGTCGCGTATTCGGTCGCGGGATAGCGGCGGATCACTTCGGTCAGCGCGTCTAGCGCCTGCTTGGTGTCCTTCTGATCGCGCTGCACATCGCTGATCTGTTCGTAATAACACAGTGCGACCAGGTAATACGCATAAGGCGCGTCTTTGTTGCCAGGGTGTACCGACAGGAACCGCTGCGCCGCCTGGACCGATTTGGCGTAGTCGCGCGCGACGTAATAGCTGAATGCGCTCATCAATTCGGCGCGGCGTGCCCATGGCGAATAGGGATGCTGGCGCTCGACTTCATCAAACAGCGCGGCGGCTTGCTTGGCATCGCCCGCGTCGAGCCGATCGCGCGCCGCAATATACAACGTGTCGACATCGCGCGCGACATAAGCGACGTCCTTCTTTGGCTTGCCCCCGCCGCCGCACCCGGCAAGGCCGATCGAGAATGTGGCAAGTGCCAGGATCGGCAGGCGGAGCGGATGGCGAGCAATGGTGTCAAGCGTCATGGCGCCCGTATAACCAGCGACTTCGCCTACGCCAAGTGCCGTTCGCACGGCTTGGAAGAAATCAGGTTAGAGCCTTCAATACCACGTCAGGCGCGCGCGTGTTTATCCAGATGATCAAACGGTGGTTCGACCGGGATGCGATCGGCCAGTGTAATCCGGTCGAGCATTGCTGCGGTTTCGTCGCGCAGTTGCAGCATCAGTCCGCGCAACCGGCAGTCTTTTTCGGGCAGGCAATTCGCGCATGTTTCATGGGCATTGCGGCTGGCGCAGGGTACCAGCGCCAGGCTGCCGCGCGACAGGCGGATGATGTCGCCATAGCGCACGTCGACCGGCGGCACCGCCAGCTCATAGCCGCCATCACGCCCACGCTGCGACACAACGACGCCTTCGCGCGCCATTTCCGACAGGATTACGGTCAGAAATTTGCGTGGAATGTTCTGTGCTTCGGCAATGGCATCAAGCCGGACCGAGCCTTGGCCAAACTTGTCGGCTAGATGTTGCAAGGCGCGGATCGTGTAGCGCGTTTTCTGCGATAGCATTAACACAGTCTGGCGAGTTGCGCATCGATGTCAACGCGTATGCAGGGGCATTGTGTGAAAGTCTGACTGGAAACTCGCGAAACAGCGAGTTTTGCGTCAGACACTGACAATTGCGCGTCTGCGCGTGTAAAACCCGAATGCGCAGATCACCACATAACACAGCGCAGGTACAATCAGCGCGAGTTCCAGGCTGCCAGACACATCCGCCAGCGATCCCGTCAGCGGCGGTATGACCGCCCCGCCAACAATCGCCACGCACATCACACCAGACCCATCCGCAGCGCGGTGTCCCAACCCTTCGCTTGCGAGTGTGAAGATCGTGGGGAACATGATGGAATTCATCAATCCGATCGCCAGCAGGCTGGCGGCGGCGATTGTCCCGGTGGTTTGCGTCGTTACGGCAATCAGCGCGAGCGCGCCGAGTGCCGTAAATGCCAGCACTTTAGCGGGGTCGAGTACGCGCATGACGGCCGATCCAATCAATCGCCCAGCCAACATGCCGCCCCAATAGAACGGCAACAGCTTGCCGGCGCTTTGTTCATCAAGCCCGAGCACATGGGCCTGACGGACATAATTAACGATCATCGAGCCGATCGCGACTTCGGCCCCGACATAGACAAAAATGCATAATGCGCCGAATCCGAAACGGGGGCGTAACAGCAAGTCAAAGCTTTTGAGGACCGACCCATGGTCGTGGTGTTCCCCTTTCAGCCGGTTGCGATTGGCATAAACGACAGCCGCAACCACCGCCAGCGCCAGCGCCAGGCCAAGGTAGGAATGCACCACCGCCTGCGTCGCTGCAGAGCGATAGGCGTCGAGCGCGGCACCCGACAGGTCGCTCGCCTTTTCATGCGCCAGCGTGCCAAGCATGAGGATCGCCCCGACATAGGGAAAAACCGTCGTGCCAACCGAATTGAACGCCTGCGCAAAAGTCAGTCGGCTCGGCGCTGTACGCGCAGGCCCAAGCAGTGAAATCAGCGGGTTGGTTACAACCTGGACAATGGTAACCCCGCTCGCCAAAACGAACAACGCCAGCAGGAACAGGCCGAACGTAGCAGCGTGCGAAGCCGGAATGAACAGCAGACACCCGGCCATCATCGTCAACAGACCAAACGCTGCGCCGCGCATATAGCCCACCCGCTTCACCAGCGCGGCGCCAGGTATGCTGATAATTGCATAAGCCGCAAAAAACGCGGTCTGCACCAACATGGCCTGGGTGTAATTGAGCGTGAACAGATCCTTGAGCTTTGGAATGATCACATCGTTTAATGACGTGATCCCGCCAAAGATAAAGAACAGAACCATGACGAAGCCGCGCAAGCCGGGTGCATCAATATGGTCATCGCCGGCGGTCAGGACGTCGGTACTGGTTGCGGCAGAAGGGGCAAGCGCCATCAGGGTCCTCTGTGTCGCCGGTCTGGTGCGCGGCGCTCAAACAAGGACTTGGGCGAGCGGCAGGGCGAAGTCCACCCGCATACGTATGGGATAGGCCGCGCGCGGTTCGCGCCCGGCCTATAAGCTCAGTGCGCGGCCTGTTGCAGATAGGCGATCAGGTCGGCGCGGTCCTTGGCATCAGGGATCCCGGCGAACGGCATGCGCGTGCCCGGAACATATTTGGTCGGCGCTGTGATAAACATGTCGAGGTTGGCAGGGGTCCATTCGATCCCTCTGGCCTTCATCGCGGGCGAATAGGAAAATCCGGCGACAGACCCGGCTTTGCGATCAACAATGCCCTTTAGCGAGGGTCCGAGCACGGTCCGTCCGGTGTTGAGATCGTGGCACGCGGCACACCGCGCGAACACGGTCTTGCCATGCACGGCATCGGCGGCGGCATTGGCGTCTGTCGTAACGCCGGCCATGGCCATCAGCGCGGCAGACCCAAGCAGGATGTTGGAAAATGTCATCGAAATAGCTCCCCAGTGGACGTGATAGAAATAGCCGCGACTGGCTTTCACAGCGCTGAATGACCCGCAGACCTTAGGTTAATGCGATTCAGACCGGCCCGATCACACTGGTTGGGTCAGCAGGCCGAGCGCGGGGATACCCACCGACCGCCGACCGCCGTAATCGGTGCGCACCACGATCAGGCCCTGACGTTCGAGATGATCGAGCAGGCGGCGAATCCGCCCTGACGACCGTGTGCCATAGACCGTGGCCAGCCGGTCATCATCGGGACACGGCGCGCCTTCGCTCGCCGCCACGGCCAGGACCATCAGCGGCGCAAGCACATCGTCAGGCACATCGCGGCCCAGCGCCACGACCGCGCACCATTGCGGTGCGGTGTCGTCGGGGATCCCGGCAATCGCCATGGCGAACCGGCGGCGGAATGCCGGCAGATCGATCGTGCCCGGCGCGATCCGCGCCATCCGGCAGCGCACGCTGAAATCCTGGTACAACTGCGCCGGGGCCTGAAACGTGCAATCGGGCTCTTGTGCCATTTCCTCCAGAATTGCCGCAATCGTGGCGGCGTTTTCTTCGGCGGCAAACAGACTGGGTTCGACAGGTGCCTCCACCGTTTCGGTCAGTGGCTGGCTTTCGGCGATCTGATCGATCAAGAGGTTGGCATCAGGGGCAGCGGGGTCTTCGTCAATAACGCGCCGGGCGGGTTCTTCCGCGTCGTCGCGCAACAGCGTATGCATGGCCGCGCCCGCCATGTCGGGCAGTGGCATCAATCCCTGGATGACATTGCGCGCGACAGTTTCGACATCGGCAATCCGCACCGAAACCGGGCGCCGCGCAATCGCGGGACCGAGCCCGAGAAAATGCCCGCGTTCCAGATCGCGGATCGCCTCGGCCTGGCGCCGCTCCATGCCCAGC